>CANRHT010000129.1 GCA_947630465.1 uncultured Pseudomonadaceae bacterium | reverse complement strand
TTGTTTGCCCGCCGCCAGCGCTTCACGAATCAACTGCAGATACACCTCAGTTTTCCCGCTGCCGGTGACGCCGGCCAATAAATAAGCTTTGTATTCTTGATTGTTGGCGTGAATGGCATCAAAGGCTGCTTGTTGCTCATCATTGAGTGGCAACTCAGGTTGCGCAAGGCTGGGCGTTTTGTGCGGTAAATCTTGTAATTGCCGAATCTGCTGGGTGACTAAACCTTTGGCGAGCAGAGCATTGGCGCTGTCTTTACTGATCGCAAAATGCTCCAAGCGCTCATGAGCAATGCCTTGGCTGTGTTGCGCTAAGATTTTTAATGCTTCACGCTGGCGCGGCGCACGAGCAATGCTGGCATCTTCTAAATTAAGTGGCAGTTGCGCCAGCCACATCTTTTGCTGGCGCGCGCTAGCAGGCTCGCCTTGGCGCAATAAGGTCGGCAACGCCCAGCTAAAGGTATCGCCCAAACTGTGCTGGTAATACTGCGCGGTCCACATGCATAAACGCAGCATGCTCTCTGGCAAGAGCGGTTGCTCGTCGAGCAACTCCAATGCGTCTTTAATTTTATCAGCGGGCACATGCGTGCTGCTGGCGGTGTCTACCAAAATACCAATCATTTCACGCCGCCCAAAGGGTACGCGCACCCGCACACCCGGCTGCCATGCCGCAGCCGCAATCTGCGCTGGCGCACGGTAATCAAACAACCGGCGCAGCGGTGACGGCAAAGCAATGCGTAAGTAGAGTTCAGACACAGCAGCACCTTTAAATGAAGTGGCGTTATCTTAACGTATCAGTTAGGAAGATGTTTAGAGGTAACGCTGTATGTAGGGCTGGTTGGTAAAAGGACAGACCGCTCATAAGGCAAATATCGGTTGCCTTTGATTTTCAGTGTTAAAAGGCGTTTTAATTGTTTTTCACAGTAGCTGCTATAAAATAATTGTATTTCATGCTTGGTAATCGTTTTTCATGCATTTATCCCTACCCCTTGGTGCTATTTCTTTTGCTGGTTACAGTGCTTTGATTGAGCGCTACCAGTTGGCTGTGCCTTTACCTGACAGGCTGTTTGCTATCCATGCTACGCATCAAGTGCAGCATGCGTCTACTTGGAGTTTACTGACTCCGCGGCATACTCCCAGTGATGATTTATTTGGACACCTAACCTTTGCACTCAAGTATGAAGGTATCCACTTGGGGGTGTTAAGAGCGCTTTTCCAAAAAATCAGCAGCGCGCAAATCGAATGTATCGTTTTGGCTGAACCCACCAGTGCTTATAGTCGCAGAATCTGGTTTTTATATGAATGGTTAATGCAAACGTGCTTGCTGTTAGATGACGTTAAACAGGGTAACTTTGTTGATGTCGTAAATACTAAACTGCAATATGCAGGTCCTGTGCGCAAGGAAAAACGCTATCGGATAAATAATAACTTGCCTGGTTGCCGCGATTTTTGTCCTCTTATACGTAAAACCCCAGCGCTGGATGAATGGCTGGCGCGCGATCTCTCTAACCAAGCCAGGCAGAGTACGCAGCAATGTCATCTTGATTTATTAGCCAGAGCTGCAGCTTTTTTATTGTTGGCCGACTCGAAAGCGTCCTATGTGATTGAGGGAGAGTACCCGCCGCATACGCGCATCGAGCGCTGGGGGCAGATTATTGGTGAGGCGGGGCTTGAACCTTTGTCATTAACTTTGCTAGAGCGTTTGCAATGCCAAGTCCTTGTGGATCAGCGATTTGTGCGAGCAGGCTTGCGCGATACAGGTGGCTTTATTGGATTACATGACCGCAGCACTGGCATGCCGCTGCCTGAACATATCTCTGCTAAAGCAGCAGACTTAGTACGCTTGCTCGATGGTCTTGTAGAAACCTATCAGCTGTTACTTGAAAGTGATTTCCCACCGGTATTGTTGGCGTCAGTGGTGAGCTTTGGCTTTGTATTTATTCATCCGTTTGAAGATGGTAACGGCAGATTACATCGGTATTTGATGCATCATGTATTGGCTGAAACGGGTTTTGTACCTCAAGGTCTAGTCTTTCCTGTTTCAGCAGTGATCCTTGAGTGTGTTGAGCAGTATCGCCAAGTCTTACAGGCTTATTCGAAGCCGCGCTTGAAGTATATAGAGTGGTATCCAACGCCAGAAAACAATGTTGCAGTCACTAACGACACCTTGGATTTGTACCGTTATTTTGATGCAACCCGGCAAGCCGAGTTTTTGTACAGTTGCGTGGCATATACCGTTGAACATACCTTGCCCGACGAAGTGGCCTATTTACAAAAATATGATGAGTTCACTGCATATGTGAGCTCGCGTATAGATATGCCGATGCGCTTGCTCGATTTACTCGTGCGTTTTTTACAGCATAACCATGGTGTTTTGTCTAAACGGGCATTAAATAAAGAATTTGCTGCGCTGACAGCAGAAGAGGTCAGCGACTTAGAGTTGAAGTATCAGCTGATATTTGCAGATACTGCAGTTGAGGATGGAGAATAGCTGATCATAAACGGCTGCAGACTTTAAACAGCACCTCAATCAATACTTAATAAGGACTTTTCACATGCAAATGACCGATATTCTTGCCCAGATGGGTGGTGTTTCTTCTATTGCTAAACAGTTGGGTTTGGATGAAAGCCAGGCGCAACGTGGTGCAGAAGCGTTGCTGCCAGCGTTATTGGGCGGCTTTAAAAAACGAGTGCAAGCACAGCCTGATGCGGAGCAAGGCATTGGTGGCTTATTCAGTCAGTTGGGTGGCAGCGATGTATTAGGCGGTGTGTTCGCTCAACTCACCGGCAGTACAGATAAGGGTAACGACATTTTAGGACAGATATTTGGCTCTAAAGAAGTCAGCCGCACCGTGGTCGATAATGCCGCGCAAAGCAGCGGTCTAAATGTTGAACAACTGAAACAAATGCTGCCAATGCTCGCAACTCTGCTGGCAAGCTTTATGGCTAAACAAGGCTTAAGCAATGCCGCAGGCTCAAGTTCTGCTGGTGGATTAGGCGGCCTGATCGGCGGTTTATTTGGTGGCAATCAAACAGCCGGCGCGAGTCAGTCGGGCTTATCAGGTTTAGTGTCGATGCTTGATCTCAATAAAGATGGCAACCCGCTGGACGATATTCTGCGCATGGTGCGTAAATAGGTTTAAGGGTGCGTAGGCAAAGATAAATGGTGGCCTGTCTGCGCTTTATGCACATTTATGATCATAATAATAAATAATGTTCAACTATGAGAGTCGAGTCTATAATAGTATCCGAACGCTGAAAACTCGATGTTAGAGGTGCATTATGAAAGATATCAAGCAAACAGAAGATGGTCGTGTGAGTCAGCAGGAACTCTCGCGTGTTGCCGTCAAGTTGTTTTTTGGTATTGCTGATGAGTGGAAACTCTCAGAAGAACAAGGCTGTGTACTCGTTGGTGCAAGTTCGCGTACAACACTACATAACTGGCGTAAAAAGCTGGCAGATAACGAACCCATTAAATTGTCTAAAGACACCTTAGAGCGCTTGTCTTATATCGCAGGTATTTATAAGTCGCTGCAGATTTTATTTAGCGATCGTCTGCAGTGGCAAGAGTGGGTGCATAAGCCTAATCGAGATTTTGCTGGACAGTCCGCACTGGAACGAATGCTGTCGGGGCGCGTGGTTGCTTTAGCGGATGTGCGCCGTTATCTCGATGGTTGGCGTGGTGCACATTATGACTAGAGGTGATGCGCGGATTTATCTAAATGCTGAAACCTACAGAATTATTCCGTCGCATTTCCCACCCATTTCTTTATTTGAAAACTTGCTGGATCCTGATGAGCTTGAAGCCGCCTATGCGCTCGAAAGCTTAACCAATGCACGCTTACAGGATGAGGCGGGTCATATTCTACTTGTGGAGAAAGATGACCGTGTTGTTGGGCAGGGCTCGACGCCGATTATGGCTGCTTTTACTCATATTGGTATACCCAGTCGTTTTACTGCAGGCGATTACGGTGTTTATTATGCTGGGCTTCAATTAGAAACTGCGGTTGCCGAGTCTGTTTTTAGTCGTGCACGTTTTTTAGCAGCAACGGATCAGTATCCGCAAACCATCACCATGCGCTGTTATAAATGCTCTGTCGACGCCGAGTTGGTTGATGCAAGGTTAAATGATGCTGTGCATCATCCAGATTCATTTCTAGCAGGGCAACAGTTGGGTCAACAGCTAAAACAAAATAATGAGTACGGGGTTCTATATCAATCTGTTCGTCATACAGGTGGTGAGTGTGTGGCTATTTTACGACCTAAGGCTTTAGTGCCGCCAGCGGTACAAACAGCTCATTTCCAGTTTGTATGGGATGGTAAAAACATCACGGATATTTTAACTGTGGAGCGGTTTTGATATCGGCTAATGATCTGAGGGAAGAGGTTTGTTGTGTTTGAATTTAAGGAGAGCAGGCGCTCAGATATGGTTGCATAGGTGGGTTATAGCCTCCTGTCTAAGACAGAGTATACTTTGAAACAATGGTTTTTTAGTCTTGTGAGACTGACTTTTAAGGTAAAAAATTCTATAAAATAAAGCTTAGCGAAATAATGAGCTGGATGCTTGACTAGATGTCCGATTCTGAATGATAAAACTGCTGGCAATCAATTGCCAGCAGTTCGCAGTGAAGCCTATTTATAGCATTTTAAAAGGCATAGCCAGCACGAATGCTTGCACCAGCACCTTCACGCTTACCTGTATAAGCGTCGACGTTAAAGTCTAGGCTAAAGCTTTTATCAGCATTAGGTGTAACAGTTGCTCCTAATGAGAAAATCCCTGTGCCACCTTTAACATCAGGTGCATCAATGCTCAGATTACCTTGAACTGTACGAGCGGTAGCTTTAGTTTTGCTATCAAACTCATGCTCATAGCCTACACCCGCATTGAAGCTAACGGTGTCGCTATAAGTATGGCTAAACAGTGCATTTGCTCTTACTCGATCAGAGTTTACGCGATCAAAGTCAATTGAGTCGCCTGCAATATCAGCCTTTGCACCATCTACGGTTGAGCGCAGATATTTAGCAGATAGATCAAGAGAGTTTTTATCATTCAAGGTTAAAACATAACCTGCGCCAATATGAGCACTTAAATAGTTAGATCTAAGGTTGTATTTAGCAGCATCACCTGTAACTAGGTTTTGAATATCTGATGTATCAAACTTAGTACGAGTGCGACCGAAACGGACTGACGCATCTGTATAAATTTGACTATCAAAAGTATAACGACCTAACAAGCCAGCGCCATAATAGCGTGTGTTACCACTGCCGTGTACCTTTGCAGCATTAGAAAAGCTGTTGTAGCTATCATAGCTGCCACGTCCAGTTTCTAAGAAAGCCCCCATAGTAATG
>CANRHT010000128.1 GCA_947630465.1 uncultured Pseudomonadaceae bacterium | reverse complement strand
TCCTTATTGGCTGACGCGGGATCAATATCAACCAGCAACTCAAGCTGGCCACTATCCACGCCTTTCAGCTGTAGCTTCGATTGGATGGCTTTGGCGGTGAGATCACTGTGCAAACGCAATGTCTGCCAGGCAAACACTTGCCACTGCTCGTCATTTTTAACGCGCAATTGGCCTGCACCAGCATCCAACTCAATGGTGCCAACAGGGCCCTTGTCCAGCAGAGCAATTTTAAACACACCATTGACCTGCCCGCTGATCTGCGCATCATCCGGCAGCCAAGGTTGTGCAGTCGCTAGCGGAAAATTACGCAAACGGTAATCAATCTGCGCCTGCGGCAATAAACGCTGCTCATTTGCACAGAGACTGGCTTGCTTATCTTTAAAGCAATGCGCCGCCACATTCAGTTCACCGCTGTGTAAATAATGAATCGCGGTGGCTTTTTCCAGCGCCCAATTCTGCCCGTTGCTGCTCAGTAGCAAGCGCTCTAACTGGCCACGCCAATCACCCGCTGCTAAGCCGCCGCTTAATTTAAGCTCAGTTTCTAGCATCGGGCCTTGCAGGGATAATTCAGCGCTGTGCTGATCAAGCGTGCCTTGCCCAGTTAGATGCAGCTCGCCCAGCTCGCTATCACCCAGCCAAATACGCTCAGCATCGAGATTCAACTGCACTTTTTCACCGGGCATAAGCTCGGCTTGCAATTGCAACGCGCCAATGCGATCACCTTGATAAGCCACGCCACTGCTCTGTAGTTGGGCATTGGCCAATGGCGCATCGAGGCTACCCGACAGCTGTACTGTACCGCTGGCTTTACCGGCTAAGCCCGGCCAGATTTGCACCAAGCGCGGTAAGTCTAGCTTTAGATCAGCGGCCAATGCTTCATCCAACTGTGCAGTGGCGACAATAGTGTTATCACCGAAACGTAAGTCCGCCCGTTTCAGCTGCCATACCGCTGCCGCTTGCTCCTGCTGCTCACCCTGTAAATCGATGACCAATTGCGTTAAAGAACCGCGCAACTTTCCGTTTAAATCAGCCGTGGCCTCGACCTGTAACTGACCATCACGCAGCACACCTTGGCTGTGAATATTGCCTGCCAGCTCACCCGGTAATTCTGCGACCCAATAGGAGGGATCGAGCTTACTGGCTTGAATATCCGCCAACCACTCAACACCATCAGCAAAGGCCACAGTCGCATTGCCTTGCAAACGTCCTTGCCCCGCCTCGACCAATAACTCACTGAGCTGCACCTGCTGCAAGTCACCGTCAAACGCGCTGGTGACACTAAAAGGCCCAGCTGGACCATTAAGATCACCGTTAAGCGTGCCTTGATAAGCGCCAGCTTGATACTTCACCTGCCCAGTTAAGGTGTGCAACTGCACTGGAATCTCGTCTTGTCCCAATAGACTGTGCCAAGGGAAGTCTTGCCACTGCAACTGTGCATCGGCCTGTAATTCTTGCTGCCAATCCACCGCACCTTGCAGCGCGACAAAAGCCTCATCACCCGCACTGAGGCGCAGCACCTGCAACTGTGCACCGCTGGTTTTTAGCAGCGCCGCCAACTTAAGCTGCATCTGCTCAGCTGTTTTGGGTAGCAACGCTTGAGCATTGAGTGTGTAGCCGGCTTGCATATCACCTTGCAGATTAAGCACTACATCCGCCACAGTTAAAGTCTCAGGCACATCGGCAGGAGCAGTAAATTGAGGAATCTTTACAGTTAACTGCGCTGGTAATTCAGCTTTAAGCGCCTGCACTTGACCTTCGATATTGGCGATTACAAAGCCGCTGGTACTGGCCTGCAGCGTCAGCGCTTGCAAACTTCCGCCCAACTGCGCTTGCACCTTTAAAGCCGGTTCATCAGGGATAGGCACATCAGCGTTAATTTTAATCTGTAACGGCCAATCCGCCTTTGGCGTTATAAAGCCACTGAGCTGCACCGCGTAGTCTTGGTGTTTGAGCCCCAACTCAGTGATGTGAATCCCATCAGCCAGCCATTGCGCGCGCAAGCCACTGTCAGCCAACAGCAGTTCACCATTGAGCAGCAATTCACCAATATAAATACGCTCAATCTCAATGCTGAGCGGCAGTTGTAATTCTGGCAGTTCAATATTTTGCTGTGGCTCACTGGATTCGGCTGATTCAGGCAGAGTTAACTCAATACGTGCAGCCGTTAAAGTATCTAAACACAGAGCACTGCGCAGTAAACAACTGGGGCGCAATTGCATCTGTAGCGCACTGATCCGCAGGCTTAAATCATCTTGCTGCCAATCTAACTGCTCCGCTTGCCAATCAGTCAACACCGCGCCATTAAAGCCTTCAACCGTCAGACCCGGCACTTGATTCAATAGCCAACGACTGCCCGACTGAGTCGCCAATAAGCCAAAAGTGGCTCCCAGTACCAGCAACACCAAGCACAATATAGCCAACACAACCGCAATACTGATGCGCTTCATAATTCAGGCCCCATCGAGAAGTGGATGCGAAAGCCTTTGTCTTCATCAAACGCATGGGCTAAATCAAGGCGCAAAGGTCCCACTGGCGACACCCAGCGCACACCAAAACCCGCACCGGTATTCATTTTATCGGTCAGCGAGTTAATCGCATTACCTTGATCGACAAAAGCGGCAATGCGCCAGCGCTCAGCTACGCTGTACTGGTACTCCAAGCTACCGGCAAACATATAGCGACCACCTTCGCGGTTATTTTGTGCATCACGCGGTGACAATGTTTGGTAATCATAACCGCGCACACTTTGGTCACCACCGGCAAAGAAACGCAGTGACGGCGGCACTTTCTCATAATCATTGGTACTAATCGCACCGATTTGTGCACGAGCAAGGAAGCGGTGTTTATCAGCCAAGGTAATCAAGCCACGCGTCAGCGCCGTGACATGCAGCACATCGGCATCGGCTAAAATATCTTGTTTAGCGCCACGTACATCCCACTGCATACGATAGCCGCGACTGGGGTCAAGAGGCGAATCACTGCGCAGTACGGAATAACCCACACCCGGCATTAAAAAACTGCTGCGACCACTGCGACCACCGCTGCCAAAATCATAATCCTCTTGCTCCCAGCGCAGCGAAACTACGCGCAACCATTCACTGGGCAAACGCGCATGCCACTGCACGCCTAAGTTAATCAAGCGGCTGCTGGCATCCACCAATTCCTCACGCTGATATCCCGAGCCAAAGCGCACATAATCCGTCAGAGGCTGCGCTAAAGGAATTTGGTACCAGGTGGACACGTTTTGCCGTGGTTTAGAAATCTCACTGTCAAAACCCAATTTATGCCCATGGGAATTGACCCGATGCCGTTCCCAACCAAAACGCCCACGCGGACCAACGTCAGTGGAAAAGCCTAAACCTAAACTGAGCGTACGCGGTTTAATGGCTTCAAGTGCAACATTCACCGGAATCTCCAAAGGCCCCTCTGCCGTCCCCACAGCATCGACGCGCACTTGCTGAAAATAGCCCGTGGATTGCAAATTTTGACTGAGCTTAGCCACTAAAGCGGAGTTGTAAGGCGTGCCTGGCTCAAAAGGTAATAAACGTTCAAGTACTTTAGGATCAATCTTTGATTCTTCAGAAAACGTCACTGCACCCAGGCGGTAACGTGGGCCGCTGACAAACACCAAATTTATATCAGCCGTACCAATTTGCGGATCAATTAAAATATCACTGCGTTCAAAATCTGCAGCAAAAAAACCAAAACGCAGTGCTTGATTTTGCAAAGTGCTTTTTAAATCGTCGTAAGCGCTGTGATCCAGGCGCGCACCGACTTTTAAACGTTTGTCGTCGGGAATAGCAAAGGCTGGAAGCGCACTGGCTTCGCCTTTAACCTGAATATTAACGGTACGCAAACGCACCGGATCACCGCGTTCAACCAGCACCTGCATCACGGGTTTTTCATCGTCAGTCAGGCGCACCACCGTTTTAGTCTGGTAATAGCCCAGCGCTTCACTGGCTTCACGCGTGCGCTTCAGTACCGCACGCTTAGCCGCATTGACAGTTTTACGATCACCTTCACTGAGCTGATGGATATAGGCTTCAATATTTTTTTTCAGCGCAGCACTTTTGGGGGTAACTTGCACATCGAGTTGATCTTGCGCAACAACAAGGCTCGAGCACAGCATTAGCAGCACAATGCAGCACGCTTTGAACGCTCTCAATTTCATATCAATCGACATAACAACCCAATCACTTATAGCAGTGAGCCATAACTGCAAGCAGCACAGCATTTTAATCACACACAACTTTGCTGTGCTTAACGGTATTACGTCCTGCGTTTTTAGCAGCATATAAAGCAAGATCAGCATTTTTCAGCACATCTTCAGCTCTTGCTGATCCGCATGGCCAACTCGCTACGCCAAGTGATAAAGTCACGGGTGTACCAATATAACTACAAACACTTTCCGCCACGCGCGCGCGCAAACGTTCAGCGACTTTACCCGCCATCTCAGCATCAGCCTTAGGCAGCAGCATAATAAATTCCTCACCGCCCACCCTACAAATAATGTCATCAGGGCGCGATGAGGCGCGCATATGATCTGCAAAAAACTGCAGTACTTTATCGCCAACATCATGACCAAATTTATCATTAACGCGTTTGAAATGATCAATATCCCCCATAATCACCGAAAATGACTGCTGGGCTTGCTCCCACTCATCTAAAGTCAGCTGCATGCCACGGCGATTCATCAAACCGGTTAAGGGATCGGTCATATTTTCCAGATTCAACTGACCCAGCTTCTTATTCACACCGGCCAAGCCATTGAGCATAGCGCGCTTGAGCTGCTCAGCCTCAAAGTACCAATCTTTAACGTCAACAATCCCCACATGCGTATCAGGCTTGTCCAAAGACTCCGCACTGTGCGCCAGCTGCCACAGTGGTTTAGAAATCCAGCGTGAAACAATCCACACCAGCCAGACAATCAGCACAAAAAATGGAAAACTGTATTGGGCGACAATCAGCATTTGCTGCCTCATACCCGATAAGGTTGCTTCAAGAGAGCGCTGCGTCACCACACCCCACTGTGCATTGGGCACAGGCGCATAGCCTGCCAACATCTGTATGCCTTTGGAGTTGAGAACCTGCTGACTGCCCGTCTGCTGCTGCCTCACACTGTCAATCACTTCATTGCCAGTAATCTGCTCACCGATTCGTGTAGCATCTTGGTGATAAACTAGGCGCCCATCACTATCAACGGCATAAATATACGAGTCATTGGAATGATAGTGTTTGCCCAGCAACATAAACAAAATACTCTGTTCATGTAAATAAATAGAACCACCGACAAAACCCAAATAAGTACCTTGCGCATCAAATATAGGGTGCGTTAAAAACACCACAAGCCGATCGGTCACTGAAATGTAAGGTTTACTGACTAATGGTTTACGCTCTTTCA
>CANRHT010000127.1 GCA_947630465.1 uncultured Pseudomonadaceae bacterium | reverse complement strand
AAAGATTTGGACTCGATGATATAAGCCGAATCAGCAGGAACCACAAATTGTGCAATCGCCACCACAGGCTTACCCGATGGCAACAACCAAGACATCTCGTAGCAATTCCAAATATCAACACCGGTATAGGGCAAGCTGTCTGCGGTTAAACCCAACTCATGCCATTTAGTAGCGCGCGCAATACCAAATAACAGACTGGGATCATACTCACTGATATAGGCACTGCTTTTACCTAACGGCGAATCCTGAGCGGGATGATGCGGCATAACTGCAACTCCATAAATAAAGTGGAGCTGCATTGTAAAGCTATTGCTAAATTGCGCCAGTATTGAACACTGTACGAACTCAGTCGTCTTTGCGATTCATACCGTATTTGCGCATTTTCTCAACCAAAGTGGTACGCCTGATATTTAAGCGTTCTGCCGCGCGTGCCACCACACCATCTTCGGCGTCTAGCGCCTGCTGAATTAAATCCTGCTCCAATTCAGCTAAGTATTCACGCAAATCCAAACCTTCCGACGGCAAATGATTAGTGCTCACTGCGGCTGGCATATCTTCAGTTATCGCAAACAATGCAGCGCGCTCACTGAGCTCTTCACGCATCTCCTGAATGCCGTCGTCCTCATCAATATAACGAAACTTTTTGGGGAGCTCACTGACACCCACAACACCATGCGGATACATAATGGCCATACGCTCAACCAGATTCGCCAGCTCGCGCACATTACCCGGCCAGTCATGCTGAGACAGAGAAGCGATTGCCGACTCATTAAAACGTACTGAGCCACGCTTTTCATTCTCCATACGCGCGACCAACTCATTGATCAGCAGCGGAATATCTCCCGTACGCTCACGCAGTGGCGGCATCTCAATGGGGAATACATTCAGACGATAAAATAAATCTTCACGAAAATCGCCGGTGACGATCATCTCGTCTAAATCTTTATGGGTTGCCGCAATAATGCGCACATCCGCCGTTAATGAACTGTTGCCACCAATGCGTTCAAAAATACGCTCTTGCAATACCCGCAGTAATTTCACCTGCATCGTCAGCGGCATATCGCCCACTTCATCAAGAAACAAAGTACCACCCTTGGCCAACTCAAAACGCCCCGCTCGGGCACTGATCGCACCGGTAAAGGCACCCTTCTCATGCCCAAACAGCTCACTCTCAAGCAACTCAGCGGGAATAGCCCCGCAGTTAATCGGCACAAAAGGCCCATCACAGCGCTTGGAGTTTAAATGCAAGTTACGTGCAACAACTTCTTTACCTGTACCAGACTCACCTAGAATCAACACGCTGGCTTCAGTACACGCCACCTGCTGCATCATTTGCCGCAAACCCTGCATACAGCGGCTGGCACCCACTAAGCTGCTAAAAGCACCCGGCTCTCGCTGCACAGAACGATCCGCGGCCTGATCATAAATTTCACGACACACTTGCGCACGATGTAAAACGCCCAGCAACTGCGTGTAACTGGGCGGCATGTCTAAGCGCGTCAGTACTGACTTTAACGTACTGGCTGGCAGTTCAATCGGTGCGTCTTCATCCAGCAAAATAACGGGGAGAAACTCATCCCATTCAAGCAACTCTTTGATTAAAGCACTCACGCGTGCAGGTTGCGTGATACCACCGAGCAAGACACACAGCACACCACGACTCGAGTTCAACTCAGACACAGCATCGCGCCAGTCAGCGCTGGAGGCTTCTAAAAAAGACTCATCTAAAAAAGTTAAAATACTGGCAAACTCTTTACGCTGCTCAGGCTGATCATGGATCAGTAGAATTTTCGTTTCTCGCCACATAAGGATGTCTTAAACTCTAAAATGAAGGACGCTAATCAGGCATGACAGCTAACTGCCACTAGTAAAGTCAAAAAAGCGCACAATGTCAATTTTATGGCGCATTTTATTGCAGATTCATTCAGGCTATATACCATTGTCGAGGCATAAAAAAACCCCAAGCATTTGCATACTTGGGGTTTTTAAAATTCTGCGGCATCAGTCAAACAGCTGGTAGACTTTTGCACTTTTTTTTGACAGATTAATTTGTCGCAGCTCGCCTGCAATGCGCTGCTGCTCAGCTTGACACACTTCAACCATCTCGCGGTACAAGTCTAATAACTCTTGCATACGATCACGCAACTCATCGGTTTGCTGGTGCGGATCGGCCATTGCGCTGTCAACCGCTTGGCGACATTGCAAATCTAACTCTCCCACAGCTTGCCAATCTTGTTGCGCTAGAGCATCACGCAAAGCTGTGCTGGTATTTTTAAGTTGCTCAACAGTGCTTGAACTCATGGTACTTGCCTCGTGCCAACTTAACTTATGCTGCAATAGCATCCCAACCCGTTTTTACTTCACGCAATAAATCAGACACTTCTTCAATAATAGCCGGGTCATTTTTGATGTTGGCTTCCATTAAACGAGTGGTCATGTACTCATATAAACGGTCTAAATTCTCTGCTAACTCACCGCCTTGTTTAACGTCTAAACCTTGACGCAAACCACCAACAATGGCGATAGCTTTACTTAACAACTCACCTTTGAGTGCAGTTTGATCACGCTCCATCGCACCGCGGGCCTGAGCCAGACGCGTCAAACCACCTTCCATCAACATTTGAATCAAACGATGAGGATCAGCCGCAAGCGCTTGAGCTTGGTTATTGACTGACTGGTACTGTCGCATAGCGGTCATTGAATTCATAATATCGTGCTCCGTAAGCCTTTCTACTACTTGTTGTATCGTCAACGACCGCTATTTCTTGAGGGTCTATTACAATTCTTTTGGTTCGTTTTTTGGATCAATCTGTGCCCAGCCGTCACGCAACTGCACAACAATACCTTGTACTTCTTCTAAGGTATGTGGTGTTTTGTCAACAGACACTGTAGCTAAACGACGGGTCATATAATCATATAAGCCATCAAGGTTTTCAGCCAAGTCACCACCTAAGCTCTTATCAAGGCTGTCTTGTAACAGGCCGATAATCGTAATAGTGGTACCTACAGCTTCACCGCGCTCAGCAACATTATTTTCTTGCTGCGCAATAATAGCTGTTGAAATGCACTCTAACGCACCATCAAGCAATAGCTCGACCGCCTGGTAAGGTGTCAAATCCTGATCTTGAGCGACTGATTCATAAGTTTTTGCTGGGTTAGTCATGTATTAGTTCCTTTGTGTCATTCCAGGCAAGTTGCCCAATGATTGCAGAAGCTGCTGACTGGTTGAGTTCAACTGCCCAACCAAAGCATCCATCGCATTAAATTGTTTAAACAGGCGCGCCTCAACTTGCACAGATCGCAATTTAAGCTTTGCTGTTTGATCTTCAATACCGCTAAGCGTTGTTTCTAAACTTTTTTGTCGCGAACCGATTATGCCATCTTTACCGGTATAACCGGAAATACGATTGTCCATGCGTGACATCAAACCATCTTCACCAGCAAAGAACTTACCGACAGCGTCAAAATTTGTTTCTAGGACAGATTTTAGTTTGTCGTCATCGAGTTTTAAAGTGCCGTCTTTTTGGGTGGTGATCCCCAAATCAGCCAATACTCGTAACTCACCGCTGTTATCCGCCACATTGCCCAATTCGCTGCGCATCGTGTTAACTAAGTTACGCACCGTTGAGTCACCGACTAAACCACCAACCACGGGCGCTTTATCATCACCGACTTTAGTAACCGAGGTGAGCTTGTTACTGAGTTTCATAAAATCGTTATAAGAATCAACAAATTTTTTCAGCTGTTCTTTAACACCCTTATCATCCTGACCCACAGTCACTGTCAGCGGCTTATTGGCTTCAGTGGTGCCCTTAAGGGTAAAAGTCACATCAGGGATAGCGTCTTCAATGGTATTACTGGCGCTTTCTAACTGTAAACCATCAATAGAGAACTTAGCGTTAGCAGCAACCGCAAGGGATCCGGCGAGGCCGTTTTCTGCTTTGTTTGAGCTATCAATGCTCAACTCGGCTACACCACCGCTGCCTTCAACAATAATATCTTTACCTGAACCTGTTTCATTACTGCTCAGCACCAATTGTGATTTACCGGTACTCGGGTTATTCACGATATTGGCCGTGATGCCTTTATCTTTTAACTGCTCGTTAAGTGCATCGCGCATTTCCACTAAGGTAGCGTCTTGCTTAATAGCAACAGTCACTGCCCCCTCGTCCTCGGCGCCGAGCTTGATCGTCAAACTACCGTCAGCACTTGCTTTAAAGTCCTTATCCAGCGCCTGTGTTGTGACTTTACTACTGGTAGCTAAACTCTCAACTTCGACACGATAAGAACCTGGTAGCGCTGTTTTTTCTGTAGTGGCCGTTAGCGCAGCGTTATTGGAGGAAGTCGCTGTGCGATTATCAAACAACGCCATTTTGTTAAGGTCTTTCATGGCGGTCTGGAAATTACCCAGCGCACTCTGCAGTTGCCCCAACGCAGAAAACTTGGCTTCAGTGGTTTTCTCAAGACGGCCTAATTGCGAAGCCTTGGGAGCAACTTCTGCGTCAACCATAGCCTTAACAATATTTTTAATGTCTAAGCCGGAGCCTATACCTGGAATTCCCGCCATTTTAACCACCTTCGCTAGCTTTCTAGCGTTTTGTCTGCATGTGTAGCCATTCTAACAACACTTGATCATTTGATCTGCGTGCTCTGACTGAACTATAAAACCCGCTTTAACAACGGTTGCGCACGATCGAATTAGGCTTGCGCCTTAAATAACAAACTGCGCATCTCATCTAAGCTTTCGGCCAATCTGAGCGCATCTTCAGTCGGCATCTGACGAATCACATCACCGGACTTTGAATCTGTCACTTTTACCACCATACGGCCGGTTGAATCATCAATTGAAAAATTCAAATTACGCTGCATCGCCTGCGTCGACTCTTGAATACTCGTGAGTGCATCTTCAACCGTTTGTTTATCGGGCTGCTGAGCCGCTTCTTCCGACTTAGACAGCATTTGCGTCGCTGGTGCATCTACAGGTGCATCTACAGGTGCAGCAGTTCGTCCTACAGGCGCTGGTTCGGCTTGTCGAAATTCAGGCCGCATGACTTGCGGTGCCGCTACAGTCTTATTAGTAATGATGTCCATACTCACCTCGGGGTTCAATGTAAGGCGGGGTTAAGTACTGTTATAGCACGTTCCCCGCCATATAATGCAACCCTTAGCCGCCCATCACTGAAGCAAACTAAGTACCGCCTGGGGTAACTGATTGGCCTGTGCCAAGATCGCCGTACCCGCCTGTTGCATGATCTGATTTTTGCTTAGTGTCGCTGTTTCGGCCGCAAAGTCAGTATCTTGAATCCTTCCGCGTGCTGCAGAGACGTTTTCTGCAATATTTTGCAAGTTTGAGATGGTGTTCTCAAATCGATTCTGCACCGCACCCAAATCTGCGCGCTGGGCGTCAATTTGCTGGATAGCTTGGTC
>CANRHT010000126.1 GCA_947630465.1 uncultured Pseudomonadaceae bacterium | reverse complement strand
CGCACATCATCACGCACCAAGGTTCCACTCCAGCGACGCAACACCAATGAGCTCATAATAAAGTCATACTGTGATTGCAAGAGTTGGCGGCGTGCTGCGTACTCTTCTTTAATGGTATTGAGCACATCAACGGCATTCATCACGCCAAAACCAAAGGCACGCTCTGCCGCCTCGCGCGCTTTAGCGGAGGACGCCAAGGCTTTAGTCGAAGCTGCAATCTTATTGATACCGGCTTCAGTGTCATAAAACGCTGAGCGCGTTTCGCGCGCTACTTGGCGACGCACCTGCTCCAACTCATGCTCTGCAGCCATAAGCTCGGAATACCCAGCGTACACGCGCGCACTGGTTGCTCCACCGCTGTAAATCGGCACTTGCACAGCAAGGCTGGCAACATAGGTGTCGGTACGCGGCGAGGCACTGTTTTCAAAACCAATATCACTGCGCTGGCCATTTAAGCTGACGCTGAGCTTGGGCATGTGCCCGCCTTTTGCTTGCTTAAGAGCAGCATGCGCGGCGTCCACAGCACTGCGTCGTGCCTGTAAAACGGGACTACCCTGCTCCGCTTGCTGCACCCAATACTCACGACCATGCTCGGGTAGAGAAAACTGCGCCTTTGGATCAATACGCTTAAGGCGCTCGGTGAGCGGCCGTCCAATCAATTCAGAAAGCGCTTCACGACTCAATTCAACGGCATTACTGGCACTGATTTGTACTGCTTTAAGTGTGTCGACGCGTGCAGAGATCTCTAGTACATCTGTGACTAAGGCCAACTGACGCGCGTACAGCGAGTTGACGCGCTCAAGGTTACGCTGAGTTGCTCGCAATTCTGCCGAAACCAGTTCCAGCTCATCATCAGCAGCAAGGGCAACAAAGTAGCGCTCAAGCAAATCAATCGTGGCCTCTTCTTGAGTGATGGCGTATTCGGCATTCTGCTGTTTGGCTAATTCACTGTAGCGTTTGTAGCTGTGCCACACTTCAGGGTCATACAGTATTTGACTGAGAGATAACGAATAACGCTCACCATTGTAATACTGCTCACTAAAGGCGGTTTCTTGAAAAGTTCGGTTAAAGGTACTGATCGCACTGAGCTGCGGTAAGAGTTGTCCGAAGGACTCACGCTTGCGCCAGCCACCGCCGTCGCTGCGCGCTTTCGCAGCGAGCACACGCGGGTCTTCAAGTTCCGCTTCTTGAAACAGCTGCCAGATATCAACGCTAGTACCCAGCGCCGGTAAAGTCTGGCTTGGTGTCAGCGGGTTATGCATTTGATCTGCCGGTTGTTGCGCGACGCCAGCACCGCTTGACAGCATGCCAACCAATAGCATGCCCGCCAAGGGTAAATGTACTGAAATAAACCGGGGCATCTTTAATCCTCAATCAGTGAACGGGCAAAAGCATTGGTGGCGGGCTGAACCAAATAATTCAGCAAGGTGCGCTCGCCGGTATTGATCAACACTTCAGCGGGCATGCCCGGCACTAAGCTCAAATCACCCAAGGCTTGACGGCCTTTCTCAGTCAACTCCACACGCCCTAAATAATAAGGCACGCCGGTCTGCTCATTGACCAAACGGTCGGCAGAAATCTGCGCCAAGCGTCCTTCGATGACCGGTGTGCTGGCGCTTTTAAAGGCACTGAAGCGGATGTCGGTTAATTTACCTACGCCAATACGGTCAATGTCGATCGGCGAAATTTGTGCGTCGACAACAAGATCTTCGCTGGCCGGAACTAAATCCAGCAAGGGTGTACCCGGCGCAATCACGCCGCCCACTGTATGCACTTGCATGCCCAGTACCATGCCTGCTTCAGGTGCACGCACACGAATACGCTGCGCCCGCTCAATTACAGCAGAAAATCGTTCATTTAAATCAAAAATATTAGTTTGCACCTCAGACTGCTGGGTGACCACTTCTGAGATAAAGTCTTTATTGAGTTGCATTATTTGCAGCTCTGTTTCACCAATTTGCAAACGCGCACCAGTGATTGAAGAGCGTAACTCTGCAATTTCAGAGAGTAAGCGCACACTGTTACGCTGCTGCTCACGCAGCCGCTGTTTATCAACAAAGCCTTCTTTAAGTAAGGCACTCAAATCGCCTACTTCTTCATCGTAAAAGCCTGACTCTTTTTGCTTGCCGGCAATCACGGCCTGAATGCCTCGAATCTGCTCATCGAGTTGCACAACGCGCTTTTGCAGCACACCTGTTTCACCCAAACGCGCAGCACGACGGGCCTGAAACACTTGTATTTCGTTTTGCTGCGCCTCAAGAACACGCTGATCAGCGTTACTGTCTTGCTTAAACTCAACCGTTTCTAAGCCGTCACGCTCGGCGGCCAGTCGCGCATTAAGTGCCACTGCCGCAATCAGCTGGCTGCGTACCATCTCCAGCTCAGCTAAAGTTTGTGTGCCATCCAGCTCAAGCAAAACATCACCGGCTTGCACTTGATCACCGTCACGCACATAAATGGCTTTAATAATGCCGCCCTCTAAGTGCTGGACTGTTTTACGGTAGCTCTTGACCGTAACAACTCCGGGAGCCAAAGCGGCACTGTTCAATGGCGCAAAGGTCGCCCAAGAACCAAATAAACCAAAAGTAACAAATAATACGGCATAACCAATGCGCCGAATGGGTAGATCATCAATGACCAATGGCAGTGGTGCTGGGTCTGACGGGGAGGCAATATTCACGTCAATTTCCATCCTGTATAGGGGCTATCGCGGCAGGTGCTGCCTTAGGCTGTGCAGCTTTAGTGAGCTCAGCCAACACTTGATCGCGCGGACCAAACATCATTAACGCGCCCTCACGTAGCACCATGAGCTTGTCTAAAACATTTAATACACTCGTGCGGTGAGTGATCACGAACAATGTGCAACCTGCGTCTTTAAGCTTCACCAGTGCCTCAGACAACGCCCGCTCACCCACATCATCAAGGTTTGAGTTGGGTTCATCTAACACAATCAAACGCGGCAATTTGTACACTGCGCGCGCCAAACCAATGCGCTGGCGCTGCCCTCCGGACAGCCCACCTCCGGTTGCGCCAATGATGGTGTCATAGCCTTCAGGCAGTTTTAAGATCAACTCGTGCACACCAGCCAAACGGGCAGCGTCAACCACAGCGACAGGATCAACCTCGCCAAAGCGGGCAATATTTTCGCTGATTGAACCTTCAAATAATTCAATGTCTTGCGGTAAATAGCCGATATGCCGACCCAGCTCATCACGTTTCCAAGAATAAACATCTGCACCGTCTAGACGTACTTTACCTTGGGCTGCCGGCCAGATACCTAAGATTGCGCGAGCTAACGATGATTTACCGGAAGCACTTGGGCCAATAATGCCGACCGTACCACCTGGCGCAACATGGAAGTTCAAACCCGCCAATACAGGTTTTTGTGAGCCTGGCGGAACCACCACAAGGTTTTCTGCAGTAACTTCGCCAAGTGGGTCAGGCAAAGACATACGTTCGGGTTCGGCGGCAACTTTTTTTAGCAGTTCATCGATGCGCGCATATTGACCTCGCGCTCCAGAAAAGCCTTTCCAAGCACCAATCATTTGATCAATAGGCGCCAGTGCGCGACCGAGAAGAATGGAGCCTGCGATCATCAAACCTGGGGTGATTTCTTGCTCAATCGCCAGATAAGCGCCCAACCCCAAAATCAATGATTGCACTAATAAGCGGAATGTTTTGGAGAAAGCGGCAATACTGCCGCCACGGTCACTGGCTAAGCCCTGTAAAGATAGAACCTTGTGGTTGATAGCTTTCCAGCGCTGAAACAACATATCAAGCATGCCCATGGATTCAACCACTTCGGCATTGCGCAGGTTTTTTTGAGTGAAAGCGGTCGCCGCTAAGTTTTGTTTGTTGGCTTCCAGCAAGGTGGCGTTGGTGAGGCGCTCGTTCAAATACGCCAGTGCCACTAAAATAAGCGCACAACCCACAGCAAACCAACCGAACCACGGATGAAACAGGAACATCACCGCTAAGTAAATCGGTAACCACGGCGCATCAAAAAAGGCAAATAAACCGTTACCCGTAATAAACTGGCGCAGCGCCGTCATATCATTGAGCGGTTGCGCAGACGCTTGCATACCCCCTGTGGCTAAGGCCTGCTTAAAACTTGCATCGTACAAGCGTTGCCCTAAAATCAAATCCAAACGGGTACTGATACGCACCATAATGCGTGAGCGCACCCATTCCAATATGCCCATCGTGACGAGTAAAAGCACAAGGATTAGGGTCAGCATCACCAATGTCGAATGACTGCTAGTAGCAATGACTCTGTCATACACTTGTAGCATGTAAAACGAAGGCACTAACATCAGAAAATTTACAAATAAACTAAAAAAACCAACAGCAAAAAAGCCGCTTTTGCACACTAACAAAGCGCTTTTCAGGTCAGACAGGGTTTTGGAATTCATGGACTTGGCTCAATGATTCGTGGTCAAAAACAGCTGCGGACAATATCACGCACGCATAACATCGACAACTTAAAACACCCCTGCTTAGTTGTGAGACTGAATCGCTTGTCATTTATGCTGCTGTAGAGAAGTGGCGACTGCCTTGTGCAGTGCCGACATTGATGCTTAGTCATTATCACTCAGCGCCTTCTCTTTTTGCATGACTTCAGCTAGCCCTTCAGTATGGTATGTTCTGGTCAATCTGCAGTACTTTAGCAAATTGGTTAGGTGTTGCACTCAGAATTAGAGATCGCCCTTTTAGCTCCACTGTTTATCGTAACAGCAGTTAAGTCAGTCATTGTGGTATCTGGCGATCAAGCCGTAGAACAGGCTCAGGGGATATTTGCTACAGCTCATCGGGAATTACAGAAAATAGCTATAACGAGAGCATGAGCATTACAGATAATGGGCAGCTCCCTGGCTTCCGAAGTTTTATGGGGAACTCAGGTAGCCAGCTACACAACAATGCCAAGAATATCGCGTACTTTATTTGGAATATCTTCCAGCAGTTTGTCTGCTTTCTCGATTCAAAATGCCTGCCCTTGATCGTCATAGCCGATCATCAATACTCCGCCTTCGGCATTAGATCATCTATCGTGGCGGCTATTACACAGTTCCTCAAGCGTATGGCAAGCATCCATAACTTCCTCAAAAGAATCATGGTTACCTAAAAGCACACCGTCGCCGGTCATTGCAGCATAATCTTTTTCTAGAGCAAGCTTTGCATCACCTGTGGGCACAATTTTTAGGTTTCCCTGTGTAGCATCCAGGTAATCAACGGCGTCACCCGCACTATCTTTCTCAAAAAAGAATATTGATTTATGTTGGGCGACAGCCTGTGCAACCGCCTTATCTTGCGTTGCCGTTATGGTAATCCCCCCATTTATAACAGGGCTCAAAAGTAGATATCAGGCCACTATGGCCAACTTTTGTTTAGGGGTAATGCCACCAAGCCCCATATTAGGTCGTTCGTTATTGTAGTGC
>CANRHT010000125.1 GCA_947630465.1 uncultured Pseudomonadaceae bacterium | reverse complement strand
AAGAACTCGTTGCTGAATACACCACCGCGCAATAAGAAGTCGCGATCCACATCTAAAGACTCCAACGCTTCTTTTAAGCTGCCGCACACTTGTGGAATTTCTTTCGATTCTTCCGGTGGCAAGTCATAGAGGTTTTTATCGGCTGCATCACCGGGGTGAATACGGTTTTGAATACCGTCTAAACCGGCCATTAACAGTGCAGCAAAAGCCAAATAGGGGTTAGCTGATGGATCAGGGAAGCGCGCCTCAATACGACGGGCTTTGGGGCTGGTCACATAAGGAATACGAATTGACGCTGAACGGTTACGCGCAGAGTAGGCCAACATCACTGGCGCTTCAAAACCTGGCACTAAACGCTTGTAGGAGTTGGTTGACGGGTTGGTCAGCGCATTCAGGGCTTTACCGTGCTTAATGATACCGCCAACAAAATACAGGGCGATATCTGATAAACCGGCATAACCTTCACCGGAGAAGACGTTTTTCCCAGCTGAACCAATCGACATATGCACATGCATACCTGAGCCGTTATCACCGTATAGAGGCTTGGGCATAAAAGTCGCGGTGCGGCCATAAGCGTCGGCAACATTATGCACCACGTACTTGAGCGCCTGCACTTCATCGGCCTTGGCCACCAGCGTATTAAAACGTGTACCAATTTCGTTTTGACCGGCTGTAGCGACTTCGTGGTGGTGCACTTCCACGAACTGCCCCATTTCCTCTAAGGCATTGCACATGGCGGTACGGATTTCATGATCGTAATCGCTCGGTGGTGTT
Source organism: uncultured Pseudomonadaceae bacterium (assembly GCA_947630465.1). Taxonomy (GTDB): domain Bacteria; phylum Pseudomonadota; class Gammaproteobacteria; order Pseudomonadales; family Pseudomonadaceae; genus Denitrificimonas. The sequence continues at coordinate 4,678 of CANRHT010000125.1, read as the reverse complement.
GGCATATAACCGCCTTTAACGCCAACACGGTGACCTTTGTTGCCGCCCTCAATATCAGCATCACTGTTCCAAGACGCTTGCTCAGAATAGATTTTGAACATCGAGCCCGAAATATCAGACTTGAATTTAACCTGATCAAAAATAAAGAACTCAGGCTCAGGACCGACAAAGACTGTATCGCCGATCCCCGTGGACTTTAAATATTCCTCAGCACGCGAAGCAATCGCGCGCGGGTCACGATCGTAGCCTTGCATGGTCGAAGGCTCAATCACGTCGCAGACTAAAATCAAAGTTGGCTCTTGGGTGAACGGATCTAACACAGCCGTACTGTCGTCAGGCAATAAAATCATGTCCGATGCTTCAATGCCTTTCCAGCCGGCCATTGACGAGCCATCAAACATTTTGCCTTGCTCAAAAAAATCATCATCCGCATCACGTGCAGGCATAGTGATATGGTGCTGTTGCCCACCAATATCGGTAAAGCGCAAATCAATCCACTTAACGTTATGGGTTTGTATCAGTTCGAGCGACTTTGACATCATGGTCTCCAAGACTTCATAAACAAGATGCCCACCCAGCAACAGGCTTATGGGCTGCGCGCTCACCACATCTCTGTCTCGGCAAAACAAGGAGCGTGTGAAAACCGAAGGCAAAGCGCATTATATAATTAAGGTGCTATTTTGACTGCTGACCGTTGATAGCGCTAGCCCCTAACACGCACTACTCAGTAGAAACTGATGCAATCAGCTGTCTTTTAAACATTTCCAACGCAATAACGCGTTTATTTGAATAGTGTACGCGGCACAGCCGAACAATTCAGTGTTTATTTGTTGTCACAGTCGGCACTTTTACAGCGCTCAACCGCGAACTGCTTGCCTAACTCTACCGAGCATGCAACGCTTAGCGCATCATTAAAAGGAGTGAGTTATGCGCTTTTTATTCGCAGCTCTAATACTGGCAACAACCCTACCCGCCAGCGCGCAAATTTATCAATACATTGACGATAAAGGTAACCGCGTCTTTACCGATCAACCGCCGCTTGGTGTGGACGCCAGCAGTGTTGAATTACCCAATATAAATAGCGTGCCGATGCAAAACAGCTCACAGTCATCAAGCCCTGAAGCCAGCACGACCAACGAACCACAAACGGCGGATTACTACAGCCAACTGCTTATCAGCAACCTACCCGATGATGCTGCTTTGCGTGCCAATAACGGCAGTTTTACCGTACAGGTGCAAATCAACCCAAAGTTAGCCAGCACGCATCGTTTGCAATTATTAGTGGATGGCCAACCTTATGGCAGCGCCAGTTCATCCACCCGCCTAAGTGTGCAGAATTTAGACCGCGGCGAGCACAGCATTGCCGTGCAGGTGATTGACGGTGACACTGTTATTCAAACCAGCCCTGCGGACACTCTGACGGTCCAACGTGTGCATTTAGGTAATCGAACGCCGTGACCACGACTCTAATCAAACAGCTGTTATGTGCGTGCTATTTACTGTGCTGCTCTGCGATGGCATCAGCGGCGGTATACACCTATATCGACGCTAACGGCGAGCGTGTTTACACTGATAAACCACCGACAAACCAGCGCACCGAAACCCTTGATATTGCCCCGACCAATCAATTCCCAAAAATTGAAACAGCGCCGGTAATCAAGCCGCCACCTGTGTATGAAAATAACGCCGCACCCACGGCGCTGCCGTATCAAATCTTACGGATTTTAACCCCTGAACCCAATGCCACAATTCGCGCCAATGATCGCCAGATGATTGTCACTATTACCAGCGAACCCTCCTTAGCAGAAGGACACCGCTATCGTTTAATCATTGACGGCCAACCCTTTGCACAAGCCAGTCGCAGCCCAGTGGTACAAGTTAAAGACATTGATCGCGGCTCTCATCTACTGGCGGTAGAAATCATCGATGAACAAGACGCTATACTCGAGCGCACCCCGGCACAGCCTTTCCATTTGCGACAAACCACCCTCAATGACAAGCGCCGCGTACGCCCGTGTGAAAAAGATGATTATGGGGTGCGGCCTGAATGTTTGCTCCAAGATAAGCCTGAAGAAAAGCGCTCTATATTACCTTTCTTCAAACCCTAATCCTCGCTGTCGCAGCTTAAATACGGCGCACCGCAAACCTGTATTTGCTGCGCTGTTGTGGATCTTGTTAGAGTTCGCAGCATTTCTTAAAGAGTAAGCCCATGCACGACCACCATTTTGACGAACTGGCCATTCGTTTTGCGCAAAAAATTTACGGCAGCAATAAAGGCGCAATTCGTTTAGCCGTGCTGCAGGCTGATCTCAATGAGGTGTTGCCCCAGCGCCCGCTGCGCGTACTTGATATTGGTGCAGGCCTAGGGCATATGGCGCTGTGGCTGGCAGAACAAGGTCATCAGGTCACTTTAGTTGAACCTGCATTATCAATGCTCGAAACCGCTCAGCAACGTTTCAGTGACGCGCAGTGCAGTGCCACTTTTATTCATGCGGACTGGCAAAGCTTTGCCGAGCAAGAACACCCGCCCTACGACTTAGTGCTGTGCCATGCGGTGCTGGAATGGCTGGCCGAACCCAGTGCTATTTTGGCGGCCTTGCAACGTCTCACTGCAGTCGACGGCTGGCTCTCGTTGGCGTTTTACAACAAAGATGGACTGATTTTGCAAAACCTGATTAAAGGTAATTTACGCAAACTCAGTCAGCAGCGTTTTATCGGTGATGCAGGCGGCCTAACCCCGCAGCAGCCCTTGGATCCTCGCGAACTTGCCAGCCAAGTCGAGCCGCTGTGGCATATTCGCCAGCGCAGTGGTATTCGTGTATTTCATGATTATATGCCGCCACAGTTCCGACAAAAAATCGCCGCTGAAGAACTGATCAGCACTGAACTGAGCTACCGTCGCCACCCGGCTTTAGCAGGTTTAGGCCGTTACTTACATTGGCTTTGTCAGCCACGCGCTGACTCAGTAGACTGATCACAATCTGAACATTTTGGAGGCTGATATGCGCCCTATCCTATTCGTCAGTGCTGCAGTTGTAGTGTTGAGCGGCTGTCATGCCGGCAACCCTTATCAAGCTGAAAGTTTACCGCTACCGCCAGCACCTGTTGCTGCAGCCACACATTTTGATCGCAGTGCTTATCCGGCACTGCGCCAAGATAAAAACTATGATTACTGGTGCTGGGTTCAGCCGCAAGCAGCCTCTGGAGTCATGGCCACAGCCGATCAGGTCGAGCAACGCGTATTAGCCGAACAACTTGAGCAATACGGTTTACGCCCGGCACAATCGACAGAGCAATGCCAACTGCAAGTGCAACTGCGCAGCCAACACGGCCAGCGCGAACGCCGCAGTTATGATGATTATCCTTCAGCGCATTATGGCGTGGGCTATGGCCGCAGCCGTGGTTACCACGACCGTTACCGTCACTCTGGGATTGGCGTTGATTTCCCCATTACTCCGCGCAGCTATACGGAACATTTTCAGCAACTGACCTTAACCTTTACTGATGCGCAAACGCAGCAACTGATCTGGCGCACGCAAAGCACCGCGGTAGCCGACAGCAGCGGACGCACCTCAGAAGAAGCGCTACGCAAGACCATTGACTCGATGCTGCAAGATTACCGCTAAAAAATCTCAGGGGCTGCTGCAGATCACAGCAGTCCTTACTTAACCACCAACACATCACAAGGTGGGCTGCCAAGGAAGTGTTGCGCGAGACTACCCAGCAGTGCATCGGCCAAAATACCGCGACCATGCTTACCCAAAGCTAAAACGTGCGGCTGCTGTTCAGCGATCACTTGGGCTAAACAATTATGTAATTCACCTTGGCGTAATTCATGACTGATCTGCGGCCCCGCTTCAGGCAACTTGGCGCGCTCATCCTGCACCAACTGATCAAACAAAGAAGTCTGCCAACTGATCTCAGAATCATCGCCGTTACCACTGCCATGCACCTCAGCCATTTCCAACACATGCAACGCATGAATCGTGGCCTTGTCTGGCAACAACTTAAAGACATGCTGCAACGCATGGCAGGCACATAAAGAAAAATCCAACGGCACTAAAGCGCGCTCATACGCTTGCATTTGCGTTTCCACAGCCAACAAGACCGGCACCGCACTGCGCTGTAAGACACGCTCCAAAGTTGTTCCAGAGAAATATTCAGGTGAGTCTTGGTGATGATCACCCATCACCAGAAAGTCCACACTGTGCGCTTGCTGCGCGGCAACAATGGCTTGTGCTGGACGCCCCATCTTAATTAAAATGTGCGCATCTTCAGCCTGACACTCCAGCAGTTGTTGACTGATTAAAGTATCGGCCACCAACATTTGCTTTTCGAGCACAACCTTCGGCAAGTGATCTTCTAAAACATACAGAACACTTAAACGTGCTTGATGCTGCCGAGCTAATTGCACGCCACGCTGCAAAGCAATCTTGGCCTTATCGCTGAGGTCGTGAGCCACCATAATGTGTTTCATAGAGGTTCCATCCGATGTAAAGACCTAAAGAGCGCGCTGTCACTGCAATGACAACGCGCAAGAGTGTTACTTGGCAGCGGCCAGCGCTTGAGTGATATCGGCTAAAATATCATCAATGTGCTCAATACCAATCGACAAGCGAATCAGGTCTTTACTCACACCCACCTTTTCCATTTCATCAGCATTAAGCTGGCGGTGCGT
>CANRHT010000124.1 GCA_947630465.1 uncultured Pseudomonadaceae bacterium | reverse complement strand
CCCTTAGCCACAAGCATGCAAAGCATGGCTGCTTTAGCTGTAGTGCTGGCCGTATTTGCGTTGTTTTTATCAGTGCATCTGGGGCGCTCAGTGGCGCGCCCACTACAAGGCTTAAGCAACTGGCTCGTCAATCCCATTGCACCAGCACCTTATATTGAGCGTGGTGATGAAGTGGGACTCTTGGCGCGCCAGTTCAATCAATACTTAATCAATAACCAAGCCTACAGCGCGACCGCACAGGACATCCCGGTATTGGATCAAATCCAAACACCTGAGCTGTATGCACAGACTGTAGAGACGCTGGATAACAACACCGGAAACTATGTCGATACCATCCCGCTGAGCTCGATGGACAGCGTACGTCCGCACCCGCTACAAACGGTTGCGCAACACACCACGGTATTAGCAGTGGAATTTGGCAGTATGGAGCAGTTACGCCAACTGCCCAGCGAGCGTTTAAACGAGCTTTTGCAACAGTATCGCCATGCAGTCAAGCAGTCTGCACAACTGTATGGCGGGCAATTGCACAACCTCACTGACGGGCGCAGCTTGATCAGCTTTAATTCAGATCACACCGAATACCCACGTAACGCGCTGTGCTGCGGCGAATTGCTGCGTGCTTTTGGGCATGCGCTTCAAGTTGAAGTGGCTGACAGCGGCATTGCCTTGCACCTGCAACTGGGGCTCAGCGAAGGTGCCGTCATTGTCGGTAACTCACTGGGCGAATTACTCTTGAGTGAAACCGCGCAAACCGCACTGATGCTCAGCCAGCACAGCCGTAACTTACTTTTGCTCAGTGCCAATTTAGCGCAGAATCAGAGTATTGCTGCCTGCGCACGCACCCGCGCCATTGCCAGCCCGGAAGACACACACTGCTTAGAGTCACTGCTCAACCCTTACCCGTCATTGCTGCAAAGTCAGTTGCACAGCTTGCAAAAACAGACGCCCGCATAAAGCAAACGCGGCTGATTAATCCTGTCAGCCGCGCGCTGCTAAGCGCTGAATGGCGACATTTACATCCCAGTCAGTTGCTGCAGCGGCTGGGTTTAAAAACGGTAAACATCCTGCTCGCGCACCGGCTCAACCACTGGAATGCTGATGGTTTCGCCTTGCTGACCCTCTGGTTTTTGCGGGCGGGCACGCTGACTGGTTTTGCCTGTATCTTTTTTAACTGACGTCAGCAGCTGCTCATGTAAGGCGCGCACCAACTGTTGTGACAACTGCGCCAGCACATCACTTTGTGCACGCACTTGATCCGCTACTGTACCGTCATGCGCTTCTTCAAAACGCACCACACGGCTATTACGCAGCTCGCCTTTCGCATCCAATAAGCGCCATTGCGCTTCCAGTACCGCCGGCTGTTCAACGCCTGAATCCAAACGACTGATACTCAGCACAACTTGGGCCTGCGCTTGCATGCCAACACGGTCTGGGTACAAAGAAATACGACTGCTGCCCAATTGGGTAGAAATTTGTCTGAGCAAGAGCTGGCCAATATCATCTTGCAGACTGCCAGCCCAACGTGCGCTGTCGCTCAAGGTTAAGCTCTCATCTAGTTGACGCTGGAGCATGCTTTCACGCTGTAAATAATCAGCGATTTTTAACGGCCCCAATAAAACAGTGGCGTTATTATTGCGACTTTCTGTATCGACGGCCGATTGCTGCAACTGATAAAACTGTGCCGGCGGCGCAATACTACAACCCACCACACCCAGTGCAATGGCACTCAGCAGTGCCAGTCTGACGGGCAAACGCGTTAAAAAATGTGTCATGGGTTCACCGTTTCTTGCCAAATATAATCGATTGCGGCTGCTGCTCTATACTCTCAGCCGTACGCTGTAGGGCTTTACTTGCCTGCCCCAGATCCTGCAGTGACTGCAGCAACTCATACTGTAATTCTGACTGCGGCCCTAAAGTACGCCGCCCGTCGCTGACCATAGCATCCATTTGCTGTAAAGCATCACGGGCACTTTGTGCCGCTTGACGCACATCTGTCAGTGCTTCTTTGAGCTCAACACTGCCGCTGTGCACATTATCCAACATTCCAGGTAAGCGTTGCTGCAGTTGCTGAGTGATTTTTTCAAAACTGGCTAAAGATGCACTTAAGCTGTGCAGACCGGATTGTGTTTCTGGCGCTGAGGCCAAGCGTTCAAAAGCTAATAAGGTTTTATTCGCGGCCTCCAAAGTGTCTTTCAGCGGCATTTCTTTTAAGCCTTCCACCAAATCACGCAGCACATCCGCAACTTGGTCAATGCGCGATGGCACTGTTGGAATCGCCGGTAAATCCATCATATGTGGCTCGCGAATATAACCTTGCTGCCCCGGGAAAAAATCCAGTGCCACAATGGCTTTACCGGTTAAGAAACTGGGGGTTTGTAACTGCGCACGCAAACCACGCTCAATTAGAGGCTCAATGGAACGATCAAAATCGCGATCCTTCGTTTTACTGTGCGCACTGTCGGCATTAATCCGAATGGTCACCGGCATCACCACATCATTAATACTGCGGTCATAGGACAAATTAATATGCCGGACACTGCCCACCTTCACCCCGCGATAAGTCACATCTGCGCCAACATCGAGGCCATCCAGTGCGCCAGTAAAATACACTACATATTCAACCGGACGGCTGAGCAAGCTGTCGCGACTGAGCACCAGTAAACCAGCCACCAGCAGTACAACACCGCCCAATAAAAACGCACCAATCAAAAAGGGCTTACGTGATTCCGTCATTGTGTCACCTCATGGTTTTTTGCTTCACCACGTCGTAAAAAACGCTGTACGGTTTCAGGTCCATGTTCTAGCAGTTCTGTTAACGGCCCTAAAGCAATTTGGGTACGGGTTTTGTTATCTAAAAACAAACAGGTATCCGCCACAGCATAAATACTCGGCAATTCGTGGGTCACCAATACAATACTGGAACCTAAACTATCACGCAGTTGTAAAATCAACTCATCCAACGCCATTGAACTGAGTGGATCCAGCCCGGCGGACGGTTCATCAAAAAACAACACTTGTGGGTCTAACGCCAAAGCACGGGCCAAGGCGGCACGTTTACGCATACCACCCGACAGCTCAGCAGGATACAACTGATCACAACCCGACAAACCCACTAAGGCTAACTTGATCGCTGCCAACTCGTGCAAATCTGCAGTGGTTAATTCAGGGCGCCAAGCACTCATCGGTAAACAGATATTCTCCCGCAGCGTCATGCCGCCCCACAGTGCACCATTTTGATAGAGCACACCAAAATGCTGTTGTAAGTTGGCACGGCTATCGGCATCACGTGCCCAGAAATCTTCGCCTTGGAATAACACTCGTCCGGCTAACGGCGCTTGTAAACCAATCAAATGACGCAGCAGGGTACTTTTTCCGCAACCACTGCCACCCATAATGACAAAGACTTCACCGGGTTTAATACTGAAATTCAAATCACGCTGAATCACCAGCGAGCCATAGCCCGCGCTGAGATTATCAGCCACCAAGACGGCATCGCTCATGCTTAGATCCCCAACTGTGTGCAAATAAGGGTGATCATGGCATCACTCACCACCAGCGCGACGATAATGCTCACCACCGCATTGGTTGTCGCTTGCCCCACCGCTTGTGCATTACGCCCACAGGATAAACCGTAGTAGCAGCCAATTAAGCCAATCAGCACAGCAAAGACTAAGCTTTTAAACAGACCAATTAAGAAGTCCGTTAAAGTCAGCATTTCTAAACTTTGATTGATGTACTGGGCAGCAGAAATATCAAACAAACCTGCGCCAATCACAAAGCCGCCAAAGATACCCAACGCATCAGCAAACACCGTCAAAATCGGCATACTGACCAGCAAAGCTAACAAGCGTGGCAGTATTAAAAACTCCATCGGTGGAAAACCAAAGGTTTTTAACGCATCGATTTCCTCATTGGCCTGCATACTGCCGAGCTCAGCTGCATAAGCGGCACCGGTACGGCCTGCCATAATGACCGCGGTCATCAGTGCACCCATCTCACGGGTCATACCAATCGCCACCATGTTGGCAATGTAGAGTTGCGCGCCAAAAGCCTCTAGCTGTGCCGCACCGACAAAGGCCAAAATCAAGCCAATCAAACTGGCAATCAACGCCACAATCGGCAAAGCACCGGGACCACACTGTTGCAGTGCCAGCCAAAAATCCAGCATGCGCATGCGCGCTTTACCTGATATTAAACGCCCCATGGCTTGCAGCACTTCACCGATAAAGGTGCAGGAGTTAGCTACTGCTGTAGCAACACCTTGTGCGCCTAAGCCAATGCGTGACACCCAGCCATAGTCTGGTTTGGCGTCTTCTTGTGCTTGTGTCGAGGGGCTGTTGGCCATTTCCAGCAAGCGCTCCACACCATCAGGCAAGCCCAATAACTGCAGGCTGATGCTCTGCTCTGTCGCCAAACGCTGCAAGCGCCGCAACAGTGCCAGCAAACTGCTGTCCCATGCCTGAACGTTAACCTGCACAGCGACCTGTTCAGGTAAACGTCCGCCTTGGCGCCAGACCGCACTCAATTCAGGCTTGGCCTGTTGTAAGGTCCAACTGCCCGTGACCTGTAGCACAGGTGCGTCTTGGCTGTGATCCCACTCGAGTGCTGCAGATTGCGGCGCTTGTGTCATCGAACTATCCTTTGCTGGCTAAAGCAACGTTAAACAACGCCGCATACTGCACATACTCCGCACACTCTAAGGCTCAACCCGCAGCGCGTCTACCCGCTGAAAACCACGCGGCAGTTTATTACCACGACGCCCACGTTCGCCCTGATAGTATTCAAGGTCAGCAAATTTCAATGACAAAGTGCGCTTACCCGCCAGCAACACGAGGCTCGACTGCGCAGTGAGTACTGCCAGATCCACCAGCCACTCTTCGCGTTTAGCCGCACGATCAGTTGGAATACCAATCAGTTTATTGCCCTTACCTTTACTCAGTTGCGGCAAATCCGACACTTTAAACACCAATAAGCGCCCTTCATTGGTCACCGCAGCCAACCAGTCTTCGTCAAAATTATTGACCCGCTGCGGCGGCAACACCCGTGCGCCAGCGGGCAAGGTAATTAAGGCTTTACCGGCTTTGTTTTTCGCCTGCATATCTTCGCCTTTGACCACAAAACCATAACCCGCATCCGAAGCCATCACCAGTAAGTGCTCATCTTGCGGTATCAGCATGCATTCAAAAGTCGCGCCCGGCGGCGTAGTTAAACGCCCGGATAACGGCTCACCTTGACCGCGCGCGGCGGGCAAGGTGTGCGCAGGCAACGAATAACTGCGGCCGGTACTGTCGAGCAACACCACAAACTGATTGGAACGCCCCTGCACCGCTTGTTTAAAGCCATCACCGGCTTTGTAAGACAGGCCTGTAGGATCAATATCATGGCCTTTAGCGCTGCGCACCCAACCTTGCTCACTCATCACTACAGTGACGGGTTCAGTGGGTAATAAATCTGTTTCTGATAATGCTTTAGCTTCACCACGCTCAACTAAGGGGGAGCGGCGCTCATCACCGTAAGTTTTGGCATCGGCAATTAATTCTTTACGCACCAAGCTTTTCAGTTTGGTTTCACTGCCCAGCAACGCTTGCAACTGCGCTTGCTCTTTAGCCAGTTCATCTTGCTCGCCACGGATCTTCATTTCTTCGAG
>CANRHT010000123.1 GCA_947630465.1 uncultured Pseudomonadaceae bacterium | reverse complement strand
TTATACGCCCTGGAAGAAGATGTGCTGGCGCGCGCTATTGATGCAGAGGCTCTGCCGGTAACTTTGCTAGACTATCCAGCCTTTGTTGCGCTGTGCGTTGATTACTCACGGATTAATAGCTGGACATGAGTGTGGATACTTTAGTTGTTGAAGGGCGTGAGATCAGTCTCGATCAAGACGCCTGCTTGTGTAATCTTGCGGATTGGTCACCACAGGTAGCGCAGGCGCTGGCCGCACGTGAAAGCATTGAGCTGACAGATGCGCATTGGGAGATTCTGTATTTATTACAGCAGTTTTACAGCCAGTTTCAGTTGTCGCCAGCCAATCGTGCGTTGGTTAAGTATGTCGCGCTGAATTTAGGCAAAGACAAAGGTAACAGTTTGTACTTGAATGGCTTATTTAATGGTATGCCCGCCAAACTAGCGGCCCGCTTGGCGGGTTTGCCTAAACCTGCTAACTGCTTCTAATTCAAGACACAAGGCAAAACTTGATATCGGTCAAATGGTGTCAATGCGTGCTCGGCGTAAACCACGTATGCTGCGTCAATACTAATAATATTAATGGTTTGGAGTGTATTAATGAGCGAATCGATGGAGCATCCCTTTGCCTCTTTTGTACGTATTTTAGGTAAAGGACAAAAAGGCTCACGCGGTTTAACCCAAGACGAAGCCTATACAGCGATGGGCATGTTGCTCGACGGTCAGGTTGAAGACACGCAGTTGGGTGCTTTTTTAATGCTGTTACGTTTTAAAGAAGAAACCCCAGAGGAGTTAGCCGGCTTTACTCTAGCGGTACGCGAGCGTGTCACAGCACCTGCGATTGCTGTCGATATCGACTGGCCGACCTATGCCGGTAAACGCCGTCAGTTACCTTGGTTTATGCTGGCAGCCAAAGCGTTAGCCAATAATGGCGTGCGCATTGTGATGCACGGTGGTGGCCGCCATACCGCTGGCCGTATGTATGCCGAGGACTTGCTCGATGCGTTAGCGATTAAATCTTGTGATTCATGGGATGCCGTAGCTGAACATATTGAACGCGATAATATTGCTTTTATTCCCTTGGGCGTTTGGATGCCGCGTTTGCAGCGCATGATTGATTTGCGCAATACCTTAGGGCTGCGCTCGCCCGTGCATTCGCTGGCGCGTTTACTTAATCCCTTGGCTGCACGCTGCGGACTGCAGAGTATTTTCCATCCAAGTTATCAATTGGTGCACCAGCAAGCCAACGTGATTCTGGGTGATCATGCGTTAGTGATTAAAGGTGATGGCGGTGAAATTGAAGTGCGCCCTGATACGACCGATCAGTTGCTGGGTGCCACCGATGGACAGGCTTGGGCTGAAGAGTGGCCGGCACAAATTGGCCGTCAAGTGAAAGCGCAAACCCTCGATGCTGAGCGTTTATTAGCGGTATGGCAGGGCACTGAGCTGGATGTGTACGGCGAACATGCTATTTTGGCGACCATGGCTTTAGCGTTACGCGGTTTAGGGCGTGAGCGTGATGCGGCCTTGAGTGAAGCGGCGCAGATGTGGGGAAAACGCCACTCGGCATAAGAATAAAGCGACGCTGTTTGCAACGAGCGGCGTCGCTGATCTTGTAGTCTTAACCGCCTAAATAGGCTTGGCGTACTGCTTCATTGCTCAGCAGGTTGGCTCCGGTGTCTTCTAAGACGATACGTCCGTGTTCCATCACATAACCGCGATCGGCCAGTTTGAGCGCTTGGTTAGCATTTTGCTCAACCAAAAACACGGTGACGCCATCATTGCGCAGTTGTTCGAGAATCTGGAAAATCTGCTGAATGATAATCGGCGCTAAACCCAAAGAAGGCTCATCGAGCAGCAGTAAGCGCGGCTCACTCATCAAGGCGCGGCCAATCGCTAGCATTTGCTGTTCGCCACCACTCATGGTGCCGGCGCGCTGTTGAAAGCGCTCATGTAATCTTGGGAAAAGTGACAGCACACGGTCTAAACGTTCTTCACGCAGGTTTTTGTCATCACAGAAGAACGCGCCCATGGCGAGGTTTTCTTCAACCGTCAGACGGGCGAACACGCGACGCCCTTCCGGCACAATCGCCATGCCCATACGCATGATTTGCGCGGTGGTTTTGCCGCGCAAATGCTGGCCTTCATAGATGATGTCACCACTGGCGGCTTGCGGATCGCCACACAAAGTCATCATCAAAGTGGTTTTTCCGGCGCCATTGGCACCGATCAGGGTAACAATTTCGCCTCGATTGACCTGAATCGAGACATCATGCAGGGCTTGGATTTTGCCGTAATAGGTGCAGACATTGTTCATCACCAGCATGATTATTCCTCCCCCAGATAAGCTTTGATCACCGCAGGATTATTACGCACTTGCTCTGGCGTGCCAGAGGCTAAGGGTGTGCCTTGGTTGATCACGACAATGTGGTCAGAGATATCCATTACCAGCTTCATATCATGCTCGATTAACAGCACGCTGATCCCGTGGTTATCACGTAAGTCTTTGATCAGCTGTTTAAGCTCATCGGTTTCACTGGGGTTCAGACCGGCTGCGGGCTCATCCAGCATCAGTAGCGATGGGCGTGTGACCATGCAGCGCGCGATTTCTAAACGGCGTTGCTGACCGTAGGCGAGGGTGCCTGCTTCACGGTTCGCATCTTCAACTAAGCGCACTTTTTCCAGCCAGAATACGGCGTTATCCAGCGCCTCTTTTTCAGCTTGGCGATAACTGCGGGTTTTGAACAGACCGGCTAATAAACTGTTATTGAGGTGTTGGTGCTGGGCGACTAATAAGTTTTCCAACACGGTCATCTCTTTAAATAAACGCACATGTTGGAAGGTGCGAATCATGCCTTTGCGGGCAATTTTATAGCCGGGCAAACCTTGGATTTCTTCGCCAGCAAAAACGATCTTGCCGCTGGTGGGCTGATAGAAACCGGTGAGGCAGTTAAATACGGTGGTTTTTCCTGCACCGTTGGGTCCAATCATTGAAACAATCTGGCCTTGCTTGATGGTCAAACCAACGCCGTTTACCGCTAACAAACCGCCAAAGCGCATGGTCAAGTCAGAGACGTCTAAGATGCTATCACTCATGACTTCAACTCCATGTGTGGACGCTTCATCGGCAGTAAACCTTGTGGCCGCCAAATCATCATCAGCACCATCATCAAGCCAAATAACAACATGCGGTATTCATTAAATTCACGCGCCATCTCGGGCAGTACGGTCATCACAATCGCCGCCAAAATCACACCAATTTGCGAGCCCATACCGCCGAGCACGACAATGGCTAAAATAATGGCTGACTCAATAAAGGTGAAGGACTCGGGGCTGATAAAGCCTTGGCGCGCGGCAAAAAAGCTGCCAGCAAAACCTGCAAAGGTTGCACCGATGGTAAAAGCGCTGAGTTTGATATTAGTTGGATTCATCCCCAGTGCACGGCAAGCAATTTCGTCTTCGCGCATGGCTTCCCAAGCGCGACCAATTGGCATCCGGATCAGACGATTAATCACAAACACGGTGATCAGCACCAACACCAAAGCGAGCAAGTAGAGAAACATCACGCGGTGATTGGAATTAAAGGCAATGCCGAAAAATTCATGGAAGGTTTGTGAGCCTTCGCTGGCGCGTTTACTGAACTCTAGGTTAAACAGCGTTGGCTTGGGGATGCTGCCAATGCCACGCGGGCCACCGGTCCAGTCGGTGAGATTGTTGAGCATGATGCGAATGATTTCACCAAAACCCAAGGTAACAATGGCTAAATAGTCACCGCGCAATCGCAGTACCGGAAAGCCTAAAATAAAACCAAAAAATGCCGCCATAATTCCCGCAGCGACTAAACCTGTCCAAAAGCCCACGCCAAAATACATCGCCAGCATGGCGTAGGTGTAAGCGCCGACCGCGTAGAAGCCGACATAGCCCAGGTCGAGCAACCCAGCTAAACCGACAACAATATTGAGGCCTAAGCCGAGCATCACGTAAATCAGTACTAGCGTAGCCAAGTCAATTTGGCTGCGTGAACCCAAAAACGGGAAAATCAGTGCGGCAGCAATGAGGAAGCACCAGACCAAGCGTTGTACAAACTGGCGCTGAGTCAAATCACGCAAACCGGCGGAAAGGCTGGGTTTAGGAATCAGCCCGAGCATGCGCTCAATGGGATCACGGAATAAATTGTAGAAAAAAATCAGTACAGTCGCCGCGGCAACTTTCCATATCACAGACTGATCAGCACCGACTAAGGTCAATTCTGTACCGACTTGAGCGAGGCGTACACCGAGTAGCACTGCGCTTAATATCAGTACCACAATCGCGGAAAAAATCGCCGATTTAAAATACAAACGCATCAGACTTTCTCCACTTCTGGTCGTCCCAAAATACCGGTCGGACGAAATAACAGAATTAGAATCAGCAGGGCAAAGGCCACGGCATCTTTATATTGGCTGCTGAAATAGCCTGCGGTCATAGACTCAGTCACCCCGAGTACCAATCCGCCAAGCACCGCGCCAGGAATACTGCCAATGCCGCCCAATACTGCTGCGGTAAAGGCTTTGAGGCCGGCCATAAAACCGATGTAAGGGTTGACTACACCGTAATACAAGCTCAGCAGTACGCCGGCTACAGCCGCGAGCATCGCACCAATCACAAAAGTGATGGCAATAATGGCGTTACTGTTAATGCCTAATAGTCCCGTCATTTTAATGTCTTCAGAGCAGGCGCGGCAGGCGCGACCGGTGCGCGAGCGGGAAATGAAGATGCTTAAAGCAATCATCGCAATTAAGGTGGTGGCGAAAATAATAATTTGCATATAAGACAAACTGGCATGAAAACCGGCTTCATCGCCAAGAGTCACACCGCCTGATACTACGCTGGGCATGGCCACATCGCGTGCACCTTGGGCAATGCGTACAAAGTTTTGTAGCAAGATCGACATACCGATCGCAGAGATCAATGGGATTAAACGATTACTACCACGAAGCGGTCGATAGGCGACGCGCTCAATACTGTAACCGTAGGCGCTGGTGACAATAATACTTAGCGCAAAAGCGCCAAAAATCATCAGCGGTAAACTTTCTAGGCCGAGCATGGCAAGACCCGTCAGCGCAATAAAGGTGACATAACTGCCGATCATATATACCTCGCCGTGGGCGAAGTTGATCATGCCAATAATGCCGTACACCATGGTGTAGCCAATGGCAATCAAAGCATAAGTACTGCCCACGGTTAGACCGTTAAGCAGCTGCTGTAAAAAATAAAAAAATGCTTCGTTCATAAGAGTATCCGGCAAACAAAACAGCCCCGCACGCTCAGTCATTGAACGGCGAGGCTTGAGGCAGTGAAATTACTCAGTTAATGCAGTTTTGCTACCGTCTGCGTGCCACTCGTAAACAACAAAGCTGAAGTTTTTCAAGTCGCCTTTGTCGTCAAACTCAAGTACGCCTGTCGGTGTATCAAAGCTGTTGCTGCGCAGTGCGTCGGCAACTTTTTCAGGATCCTGTGATTTGCTGAGGACCATTGCATCAGCCATCACTTGTACCGCTGCATAAGCAGGGAATACAAAGGCGCCACGTGGATCTTGCTTTTTAGCTTTAAAGGCTTCAACTAGATGGGCGTTTTTTGGATCTTCATCAAAGGCTTTTGGCAAAGTAACCAGCATGCCTTCGGATGCCTCAC
>CANRHT010000122.1 GCA_947630465.1 uncultured Pseudomonadaceae bacterium | reverse complement strand
CTTATTCCCACTCAATCGTCGCTGGTGGTTTGCTTGATACATCATAAACCACGCGTGACACACCTTCGATTTCAGTAATGATGCGACCCGATACGGTTTCCAGTAACTCGTAAGGCAGATGCGCCCAACGTGCGGTCATAAAGTCGATGGTTTCCACGGCGCGCAATGACACCACCCACGCATAACGGCGCTCGTCATTAACGACACCCACCGACTTAACAGGCAAGAACACCGCAAAAGCTTGGCTGGTCTTATCGTACCAACCGGCCTTACGTAACTCTTCAATAAAGATATGATCCGCTTGACGCAGTACATCGGCATATTCTTTGGTCACTTCACCCAAAATACGCACGCCTAAACCCGGTCCTGGGAACGGATGGCGATAGACCATATCGTGCGGCAGTCCCAGCTCAACACCCAGCTTGCGCACTTCGTCTTTGAACAGCTCGCGCAGCGGTTCAACCAACTCAAACTTCATATCTTCTGGCAAGCCACCCACGTTGTGGTGTGATTTAACCGCAACAGTTTTGCCGCCTTTAATTGAAGCTGATTCAATCACATCAGGGTAAATCGTACCCTGCGCAAGGAAATCAATACCTTCTAGCTTGCTCGACTCTTCATCAAAAATTTCGATAAAGGTGCGGCCAATAATCTTACGTTTGGTTTCCGGATCCGTGACACCTTTAAGCAAATCTAAATAGCGCTGCTCAGCATCAACACGGATGACTTTAACACCCATATTCTCAGCAAACATACGCATCACTTGGTCGCCTTCATGTAAGCGCAACAAGCCGTGGTCAACAAACACGCAAGTCAATTGATCGCCAATGGCTTTATGCAACAGCGCCGCGACCACAGATGAATCCACACCACCAGACAAACCCAGCAGCACTTTACGATCGCCCACTTGCGCACGTACTTTAGCAATCGCATCCTCGACGATATGAGCAGGCGTCCACAGACCGGCACAGGCGCAAATATCTAAAACAAAACGACTGATAATTGCTAAACCTTGAGTGGTTTGTGTCTCTTCAGGATGAAACTGTAAACCATAGTAATTGCGTGCTGCATCAGCAATACCGGCAATCGCACAGCTTTCAGTACTCGCAATCGCATTGAAACCAACAGGCAACACAGTCACTTGCTCGCCATGGCTGATCAATACATCTAAGCCACTGGGTGAAGCGACTGTCGCCGCATCACGCACACCATCCAACAAGGCATTAGCAGCAATAACATCAACACGTACAGCCGTAAACTGTCGCTGCGCGGCGCCCTGCACTTGACCACCGAAGTGTTGAGCAATGGCGTGCATGCCGTAGCCTAAACCTAAAACAGGCAGCTGCAGATCAAACACCCACTGCGGCACTGCCGGCATATCACTGAACTGCGCCACTTCAGGCGCGCCTGACAAGATGATGCCGCGCGGATTAAACGCACGAATCACATCTTCACTGACATCAAATGGATGAATTTCACAAAACACACCAATACCGCGAATGCGACGAGCAATCAACTGGGTGAATGGAGAGCCGAAATCTAGAACCAGAATACGATCAGCATGAATATCTTGGGCAGTCATGGGATAAGCCTCAGTAACAGTTTATAAGCGTATGAAAGGACAAACCGCCTTAATGCGGCGGTTTGTCAGACGAATACGAGTGCAGCTTAGCTGACTCGATAGTTCGGTGCTTCTTTGGTGATCTGTACGTCGTGTACGTGAGATTCTGCCATCCCTGCACCCGTAATACGGACAAACTCAGGCGTCGTGCGCATCTGTTCAATAGTGGCACAACCGGTGTAACCCATTGAGGCACGCAAGCCACCCATTAACTGATGGATAATGGCTGACATTGAACCTTTGTAAGGCACGCGACCTTCAATACCTTCAGGTACTAATTTTTCCGCACCGCCACTGGTGTCTTGGAAATAGCGATCTGATGAGCCTTGCGCTTGCGCCATAGCACCGAGCGAGCCCATACCACGGTAGGACTTGTACGAACGGCCTTGGAATAATTCAATTTCACCCGGTGACTCTTCAGTACCGGCAAACATTGAACCCATCATCACTGCATCCGCACCCGCCACAATAGCTTTCGACAAGTCACCAGAGAAACGAATACCGCCGTCAGCAATCATCGGCACGCCTGTATCTTTAAGGGCAGCAGACACGTTAGCAATCGCAGAAATCTGTGGCACACCGACACCGGCAACAATACGCGTGGTACAAATCGAGCCTGGACCGATACCGACTTTAACTGCATCAGCACCGGCTTCAACTAAAGCTAAAGCCGCTTCGCCCGTAGCGATGTTGCCGCCAATCACTTGCACTTGTGGAAAGTTTTCTTTTACCCAACGCACGCGATCCAGCACACCTTTCGAGTGACCATGCGCTGTATCAACAACGATCACGTCAATCCCTGCTTCAGCCAGAGCCGTGACACGCTCAGCGGTATCAGCGCCAGTCCCCACGGCCGCACCGACACGCAGACGGCCTTGCTCATCTTTCGAGGCAAAGGGATAGCTTTTGGCTTTTTCGATATCGCGGAAAGTGACCATGCCACGTAATTGAAACTTATCGTTGACCACCAGCATTTTTTCAATGCGATGTTCATACAATTTAGTTTTAATGACTTCCAGACCTGTACCTTCTTGCACGGTCACCAGCTGATCTTTAGGCGTCATAATTGCGGTTACAGTGTCGCCCGCATTTGGCGTGTAACGCAGGTCGCGACCGGTGACAATACCCACGAGCTGGTCACCATCAATGACCGGAAAGCCAGAGAAACCGAGTTCATCAGCACGCTTGAGCAAGTCAATGATTTTAGTGTCTGGAGTCACAGTGACAGGATCATGCACTATCGCAGTTTCGTAACGCTTAACTTTGCGCACTTGAGCTGCTTGCTGTTCGACTGTCATGTTTTTATGGATGATACCGATACCGCCTTCTTGTGCCATTGCAATGGCCAAGCGCGCTTCAGTAACAGTATCCATTGCTGCAGAAAGCAATGGAATATTGAGTTCAATACCACGGGTTAAACGGGTTTTCAAACTGACATCTTTGGGTAAAACCTCGGAATAACCGGGGATTAGTAATACATCATCAAAGGTCAGAGCTTCTTGGCTGATACGCAGCATATTGCACGCTCCCGAACGGGAAAAATGGAAGCGCGGTATTATACCGCGCAACGTTGGGCTTCTCAACGATTAAACGTCTATAAATAGCGACATCATTGAGAAGCGATTCGCCTATTCTATCTCTTTGCGCTTATAGGGGTACACATCAATCACTGTGCCCTGCCGAATTGCCTCTTGCAGGCCCTGCCAATACTCAGCGGTAAACAAGTCGCCGTGCAGTTCGCGAAACAATTTACGCTGTGTTAAATCGGTAAATAGAAAGCGTGGAAACTCTTCTGGGAACACATCATGCGGCCCGACTGAGTACCAAGGTTCGGCTGACATCTCATCTTCTGGAAAACGCGGTTCTGGAATTTTACGGAAATTCACTTCAGTCAAATAGCTGATTTCATCGTAGTCATAAAACACCACGCGCCCGTGACGGGTGACACCGAAGTTTTTCAACAACATATCGCCGGGGAAAATATTAGCGGCGGCCAGCTGCTTAATCGCCAAGCCGTACTCTTCTAAACCATCCAAGACTTGCTGCTCACTGGCAGTTTCCAGATAGATATTCAACGGAATCATGCGTCGCTCAGTCCAACAGTGACGAATCAACACCTCGTCGCCCTGCACTTCAACCGTCGAGGGTGCCACTTCAAGCAATTCGCTTAAGCACTCTGGATCAAATTTGGCCAGCGGAAAACGGAAATCGGCAAACTCTTGAGTGTCCGCCAAACGCCCGACACGGTCGACATATTTAACCATGCGGTAACGATCAATGACGATTTCTCGGGTAACGTTTTTCGACGGTGAAAAGCGGTCTTTAATCAGCTTAAACACGGTACTAAAGCCCGGCAGCGTAAAGACCGTCATCACCATGCCGCGCACACCCGGCGCCATAATAAATTTATCGTCGGTGGTTTCTAAGTGTTCAATCAGCGCACGATAAAACTCAGACTTACCTTGCTTGTAAAAGCCAATCGAAGTGTAGAGTTCGGCAATGTGCTTACGCGGTAAAATACACCGTAAAAAGTTAATAAACTCTGATGGGTAAGCCACTCGCACCATAAAATACGAGCGGGTAAAGGAGAAGATAATCGACACTTCTGCCTCATCAATAATCGCTGCATCCATACGAATGCCTAAGCCTTCACGATTCAGCAACGGCATGACCAACGGCCATTGTTCATCTTGAGTGAAGACACGACCCACTAAATAAGCGCCTTTGTTACGGTACAAACGTGAACTGTACAGCTCAATACACAATTCAGGGTCTTTACATACCCAATCTGGCAAGCTGGCACGCAACTGGTTTTCTAAGCGTACTAAGTCACCTTCTTGGTCGATGTAGTCAACTGAAAAACGATAATCCTCGCTGATCTGCCGTAAAGTCGTGGATAAATCACCGTGCGGACGGTAGACGCGCACCTGCATGGGAACTTCATTGGCGCGTATCGCTGGTCGCGTACTGTGCACGAACATGCAGCGATCACTGATTAAATCATGACTAAATAGGCTGTTAAAAATCGAGTTAAACCAAGTCTCAGCCAACTCATCATCGAGGCGCAAAGCGATTTGCCCAATGTACGATTCTTTCATCAGCGGCCAGCATTCAATATTCAGCAGAACATCGGCGCCATGCTCTTTGAGTAGCTGCGCTCGAGTGGCTGCCACTTGCACTTTATACAGCTGAATACGCGCGGCAGAAGCATCTTGAATATCCTGCCACTGCGCTTTTTCAAAACGCTCACGACCTAAATTAGTAATCTGGCGAAACTGCTCTCGATAGTGATCAAAAGCATCTAAAATCTGTCGCGCCAGCGCAACTGCTGGACAATTAACACCCATTGGACATACCCCACGATTAAATATGCAATCTACTTGTACACGACTGGCAAGACGGCGCAAGTGCAAAACAACAGCTAAAACCAACGCTGCTGCACTTCTGTGATCTGAGCACAGTTATCGGACTCTAAATGCACAGCATTGAGCCTAACTCGCTACAACCTCGCCCGTAAAATGACTCAAACCGTCTCTTTATTCACATCTATCACTGAGGCGCGCTATAGTAAGCCTCTCAATATAACGCCCTATCATATAGCGCTAAAACAATAACACGCAGGTTTTACTGAGGTTTGCGATGAAATTTTCTGGTACTCAATCTTATGTCGCCACTGATGATTTAAAGCTGGCAGTCAATGCGGCTATTACTCTGGAACGCCCTTTACTGGTCAAAGGTGAACCCGGCACAGGTAAAACCATGCTGGCTGAGCAACTGGCTGAATCTTTTGGCGCTCGTTTAATCACTTGGCATATTAAGTCGACCACTAAAGCTCACCAAGGCTTGTATGAATACGATGCGGTTAGCCGTCTGCGTGATTCACAACTTAACTCAGAAAAAGTGCAAGACGTGCGCAATTACATCAACAAGGGCAAGCTATGGGAAGCCTTTGAGTCCGATGAGCGAGTGATTTTGCTGATTGATGAAATCGATAAAGCCGACATTGAGTTCCCCAATGACTTGCTGCAAG
>CANRHT010000121.1 GCA_947630465.1 uncultured Pseudomonadaceae bacterium | reverse complement strand
GTGAAACCTTGTTTGCCTAACGAGGTGCGCATTCTACACACTTTAAAAAAGCTGTAAAGGGCTATTTGGCCGATTGTTTAACTTTATGCCGATTTATTAGTATTGCGAGCCACAGCGTATCGGCTTACTTTCAATAAGACGCTGGCCATCTGCATTATAGAGCCATGCTCTAACTGTCCAGCCTCTTGCTAATGCCCTCACACTGTAACGCTGCCCAGCCGTAAATTCAGCGTAAGCAATATCAATACGACAACGCCGCTGACTATCTCCAGTACTATTACCACCCCGATCGTAGGTTACACGCAACTGCAGCTGGTGCTCGCCAGGGCTTACCTGAAAGTAGCGTGCATCATTAACCTTCTGTAAATCAGCGCGCTGCGCCGATAAATAGTGTCCTGCCTGCGACTGCACATCAATCCAAGCCATATTGAGATCATGCTCAGGCAAAGGCGCCGCACAAGCACTGCACATGGCTAACAAGGTGCTACTACTTAAAGCTTTCAACAACATTATGACGTCCTGCTCTATAGCTATTAACCAAAAAACCAATAACACACAACAATAGCGGCAACCACACCAGCAAATTCAGCCAGCAGCGCACAACCCACAGCATGGCGCGCACGCTGAATACCCACTGCTCCAAAGTACACAGCCAGTACATAGAAAGTGGTTTCAGTACTGCCTTGAATGGTTGCTGCAGCCAATGCAGGGAAACTATCCACACCCTGGCTTTGCATGGTTTCGATTAACATCGCCCGCGCTGCACTACCGGAGAATGGCTTAACCATGGCCGTTGGTAACGCATCAACAAAACGTGAATCCCACTGTAACCACTCAACCACCCAACGAATTCCATCTAAACCAAACTCAAGTGCACCCGAGGCGCGCAACACACCAACCGCACATAACATAGCGATTAAGTACGGCAGCAACTCTTTAGCGACCTGAAAACCTTCTTTAGCGCCTTCAACAAAGGTTTCATAGACCGGCACTTTACGGATCATGCCTAACACCAAAAAACTCATGATGATGCCAAACAGAGTTAAGTTACCAAGCAAAGACGACAAACTCGCCAAGGCGGTTGCACTCAAGCTGCCTAATAGCGCCATAAACAGACCAAGTAGCAACGCACAAGGGACGAGGTAGGCTAAAACCACTGGGTGCCAAATGCGTAAGCGCTGCATAAAGGCTACAGATAACAGCCCAACTAAACTCGATGCGCTGGTGGCTAATAATATCGGCAAAAACACTAAGGTGGGATCAGCTGCTCCTTGCTGGGCTCGATACATAAAGATAGTCACCGGCAGCAAAGTCAACGAAGAGGCATTCAAAACCAAAAACAGTATCTGCGCGTTACTGGCAGTGGTTGCAGAAGGATTGATCTCTTGCAAAGATCGCATCGCTTTAAGGCCAATCGGTGTAGCGGCATTATCTAAGCCCAAACCATTGGCAGCAAAGTTTAAGGTAATTAAACCCAATGCCGGATGTCCGCGTGGCACTTCTGGCATCAGTTTGGCGAACAGTGGCCCGAGCAATCTAGCCAATAGATCGACTAAACCTGCTTTCTCAGCAATCTTCAGAAAGCCCAACCACAAAGTCAGAGTTCCAAACAGCAGGAGCATGACGTCAACCGACAGCTTAGCCATATTAAACAGGCTTTCGACCATTGCTGCCCAGACACCTGGGTCACCACCGAACCAGCGCACCAGCCCAGCAATACTGGCAACTATAAAGAAACTCAGCCATAAGCCATTTAACATATGAAAACTCCTAAGGCTGATGGCTGATTTGCGCGGTGAGCGCTAAGAGCATTGCCGCTGTTTGCGCATCAAGCTCGCCACTATAGAGCTGTGGCCGATACTTCATCTGAAAGGCCGCGACAACATTACGCGTCTCTTGATCAAACTCGCCATGCTCAGGAACGGCATAACCGACCTGGGCTAGCTGTTGTTGAAACCACGCAACAGTCGGTAACTGCTGATTAAAAATCTCGGTATGCACTGCCACTGCTTGCGGCTCAGGCCAGAGAATCAAACCTTCTTGGGCTAGACGCTCCCACGGGAAAGCAGGTCCCGGATCGACTTTACGTTGTGGCGCTATATCACTGTGCCCCACAACACTCTGCGCTGTTAAGCCATGACGCTGCATAATGTCTTTAAGCAGTATCACTAGAGCGTCAATTTGTTCCTCACTCCATGGATGCCACACTCGACCTTGCGGGGTATCGGTATATCCTTTGTTGACCATTTCAATACCGATCGAGGTGGAGTTGAGCCAAGTACGTCCATTCCACTGACTGTTACCCGCATGCCAAGCGCGGCGATGTTCATCAACTAAACGATAAATAGTCGCCGGCTGCTCGGCAATCAAATAATGACTACTCACTTGCTTGTCCGACAACAAAGACAATGAGCGCTCTAAGTCAGATGCGGTGTAATGTAAAACAATAAACTGCACACGACTGTCTTGTCCAAGCGATTGATGACTGTCATTAAATTTTATTCCGGAACAACCGGATAACAGTAGCGCCACACACAATAATGCTCGTAATTTCATACTTAACCTATATTTAAACCCTTGCCAGCACACCGCTACCTTAGGTGCGATACGCGCTAATCAAAATGGAGCACAGTACCGCGCCGCACAATACCTTGTTCATTGGCACCTTGCCGTCTTGGTGTTTACTGCCGTGAGTTTAGCTATGATTCAAACAGGCAACTGTTAAATGAAGCTTTGGAGATCATAAGAATGAAAACACTAACCGAGCATTTAACCCAATACGCAGCCTACCATCGCGATCGGCGTAATATCATCACGCACTTTATCGGTATTCCTTTAATTGTGGTCGCAGTCGCTATTCTTCTCTCACGTCCAAGCCTGCCATTATATGGGCTCTGGCTTTCCCCTGCTGCAGTGGTTGCCGCTATCGCTGCGGTATTTTACGTCAGGTTGGATCTGCGCTTAGGCATAACCATGTGTTTATTACTCGCTTTATGCTTATGGATCGGCATGCATTGTGCGCAATTACCCACCGGTGGCTGGCTATTTTGGGGTTTAGGCAGTTTTATTCTGGGCTGGATTATTCAATTTGCCGGGCACTTATTTGAAGGGCGTAAACCTGCTTTTATCGATGACATGATGGGCTTAGCCATTGGTCCTTTATTTGTTGTGGCTGAGTTCGCCTTCTTATGCGGATTACGCAAAGAACTTGAACTCGCTATAGAAATGCAGCTTGGGCCCCGTAGTAACAAATGAGTACGCAACTATTTAAATCAACATGAGTCTTATCAATACAGCACACCAAGGACTTTACTATGCTCTACAGCAATGACAGTCACACCCCAGTCATGGGCTATTTATTGTGGATATTCGGTTTTTTAGGCTCGCATCGTTTTTACTACGGTAAGCCCATTACGGGCACACTCTGGTTTTTCACGCTGGGCTTCTTTTTCATCGGCTGGATTATTGATTTGTTTTTAATCCCCAGCATGGATCGTCAGGCCAACAAACGCTTTCATACAGGACGTATTGATTACAACGTGGCGTGGATACTGCTGACTTTTCTTGGCGTTTTTGGCGTACATCGCATGTATCAAGGCAAATGGATCACCGGAATTTTATACTTATGCACAGGCGGTTTATTTTTAGTTGGTGTGCTCTATGACTTCTGGACCATGAACCAACAAATATCCGATAAAAACCAAATCTTTAGCTCTTCAATTTTATAACAAGCCAAAAAAAGAGGCTTAACGCATCAGCGCTAAACCTCTTTTAATACTGTTACGAAACTGAGCCCGTCAGTTAGCGTTTTTTCGGGCGCGGCCAATTGTTTAAATTACGTTGACGTGCACGTCCCACGGCTAAAGCATCGGCAGGAACATCCGTAGTAATAGTAGATCCTGCACCTGTGGTTGCACCATCACCTAAGTTAACAGGCGCCACTAAAGAGCTGTTGGAGCCGATAAACACATCAGTCCCCATAATAGTTTTAGATTTATTCACACCATCATAATTACAGGTAATGGTACCCGCACCAATATTGGTACGCGCACCGATCTCGCTATCGCCTAAATAAGTTAAGTGTCCGGCTTTTGCATCTTCACCTAAGTGTGTATTTTTCAGCTCAACAAAGTTACCCACATGGGCACGAGCAGACAATACAGTACCCGGACGTAAACGTGCAAAAGGTCCACAATCGGCATTTTCACCCACATCTGCACCATCTAAGTGGCTATTGGCTTTAATCACTGCACCGGTGCGTAAGATCGAGTCTTTAATAACGCAGTTGGGGCCAATCGAGACATGATCAGCAATATCAACACGACCTTGTAAAATCACATTGATATCAATTAACACATCACGCCCTACAGTCACATCACCACGCAAATCAAAACGTGCGGGATCAAGCAGCGTGATACCTTGCGCCATTAACCGACGTGCAGCACGCAATTGATAGTGACGCTCGAGCTCTGATAACTGTAAACGATCATTAGCGCCCTGCACTTCCATTGCATCAACAGCTGTTTCGGTGGCGACGGTTAAGCCATCAGTAACGGCCATGGCAATAATGTCTGTTAAGTAATACTCGCCCTGAGCATTGCTGTTGGATAAACGCCCCAACCAATCCGTTAACTGCTGACGCGGTGCAGCGAGAATACCGGTATTACCTTCACAGATGTGTAACTGCTCAGGACTCGCATCTTTATGCTCAACAATCGCCTGCACCAATCCTGCAGCATTGCGCACAATACGACCGTAACCTGCTGGGTTATCTAGGTTCACAGTTAATAAGGCCATGCTGTCAGCGGAGAGCTGCTTGAGCAAACTCTCTAATGTGGCCGCTTCAATCAAGGGCACATCACCATAGAGTACTAAGGTATTCTCAGCGGTAAGATGAGGTACAGCTTGAGCAACTGCATGCCCAGTGCCTAACTGCTCACTTTGCACAACAAAGTTGACATCCTCAGCCGCTAATTGCTCACGTACCAGCTCAGCACCATGGCCGATCACCACTTGAATACTGCTCGGTTTTAAACGGCGAGCTGTATTTAAAACATGCGCGAGCATTGATTGTCCCGCAATCGGATGCAGCACTTTAGGTAAGGCCGAACGCATGCGCGTACCTTGGCCGGCGGCGAGAATGACAATATCCAGCGACATGCAATACATCCTAAATTAAAAGAGTTAGCAACTGAGTTATGTAAAAATCAGCTAAAAAAAAGGGCAGCTCTAGGCTACCCTTTTTTATTCTTACCATGAAGCAAGATTTACTTAGCGACGCATTTTATTGCGTAATTCGGAAATCGTACGCAATTGCGCTGCCGCTTCAGATAATCGTGCCGATGCTGCTGCATAATCAAGATCAGCAGAATGCTTATTGATTGCGTTTTCAGCATCTTTTTTCGCTTTTAGCGCAGCCGCTTCATCAAGGTCTGCAGCACGGATAGCCGTATCTGCTAACACTTTCACCGACTGTGGCTGTACTTCGATAAAACCACCCGAGATGTAATACACCTCTTCGCTACCACCTTGCTTAATCACGCGGACAGGGCCCGGCTTGATTGTCGAGATAAGTGGGGTGTGACCAGGCAAAATACCCAAATCACCCATGTGACCATGAGCGATGACCATTTCGACCCGACCGGAGAACAACTC
>CANRHT010000120.1 GCA_947630465.1 uncultured Pseudomonadaceae bacterium | reverse complement strand
TTTGGTGCACTGATTGGTGTGATGGTGGTGTTGATCCGCGTGGTTAACCCAGCGTTCCCAGAAGGCATGATGTTGGCGATTTTGTTTGCTAACTTGTGCGCGCCATTGATTGACCACTTTATTGTTCAGGCCAATATTAAGCGGAGGCTGGCACGTCATGTCTAGTCAAAGAGAATCAACCGCCCGTACATTAACCGTTGCCTTATTAGTGTGCTTGGTGTGTTCAATATTTGTTGCTGGGGCTGCGGTTGCCCTGCGTCCCACGCAAGTTGAGAACCGTTTGCTGGATAAGCAACGCAGTATCTTAGCAATCGCAGGTTTAGGCGATGCAAGCATGAGCGGTGCGCAGGTTAAACAAATGTTTGATCAGCGCATTAATGCACGTCTTGTTGACTTAGAAACCGGTAAGTTTTCTGATGCGCAAGACCCTATTACCTTTGATCCATTAGCCTCATCGAAAGATCCTGCTTTATCTAAAGCGTTAAAAGGCTCTGAAGATATTGCTTCAATCAAGCGCCGTGAACGTTTCAGCACTGTGTATATGGTTGAGCATGACGGTCAACTGGATACGCTGATCATTCCAGTACGTGGTTATGGCCTATGGTCAACCCTGCATGGTTTTGTGGCTGTGAAAGGTGATTTGAATACAGTGGCTGGCTTTGGTTTTTACGAGCACGGTGAAACACCCGGTTTGGGCGGTGAAGTGGATAACCCAAAATGGCGTGACCTGTGGTTAGGTAAAAATGTATTTGACAGCAATGACGAAGTCGCCATTCGCGTTATTAAAGGCAACGTCGATAAGAGTAGCGCTGCAGCAGTCAACCAGATTGATGGTTTGGCTGGGGCAACGTTGACCAGTAACGGCGTGACTCACTTAGTGCAGTTTTGGCTGGGTGAGAATGGCTTCGGTAGCTTTATTAAGCATTTACGTGCTGGGGAGGCGTAAAGATGTCACAGCCAACAATTAAACAAGTTCTGCTTGATCCGATCTTTAATAACAACCCTATTGGTTTACAGATCCTCGGTATCTGTTCGGCTCTGGCGGTTACTTCTAACCTGAAAACTGCATTGGTGATGTCGGTTGCCTTAACTTTGGTAACCGCGTTCTCCAATATGTTTATCTCGATGATTCGCAGTCAGATCCCCAGTTCAATCCGTATGATTGTGCAGATGGTGATCATTGCCTCATTGGTGATCGTGGTTGATCAGGTGCTCAAAGCCTATGCGTATTCATTGTCCAAGCAGTTATCGGTGTTCGTCGGTTTGATTATCACCAACTGTATTGTGATGGGTCGTGCTGAAGCTTTTGCGATGTCTAATCCACCGGTTATCTCGTTTTTTGACGGTATTGGTAACGGTTTAGGCTACAGCGCCATGCTGATTGTGCTGGGTATTGTCCGTGAGTTGTTTGGTGCTGGTAAATTGATGGGTTACACCATTTTACCGGTAGTGAATGATGGCGGTTGGTACTTACCCAACGGTATGTTGTTGTTACCACCTTCAGCGTTCTTCTTAATTGGTCTGATTATTTGGGGTCTGCGCATGTGGAAGAAGGAGCAGGTGGAAAAGCCTGACTTCAGTATTGCTGCGCACACTCAAGAGAAGGAGGCGTACTGATGGAACATTACATCAGTTTATTTGTTAAAGCGGTTTTCGTTGAAAACATGGCTTTGGCGTTTTTCTTGGGTATGTGTACCTTTATTGCGATTTCCAAAAAAGTGGAAACAGCAATTGGTCTAGGTATTGCCGTGGTTGTGGTGCAGGTGATTACTGTACCGGCGAACAACCTGATTTATACCTACTTGCTTAAAGATGGCGCATTGGCTTGGGCAGGTATGCCTGAAGTTGATTTAAGCTTCTTAGGACTGCTCAGCTATATCGGCGTGATTGCTGCTATTGTGCAAATCCTAGAAATGCTGCTCGATAAGTATGTGCCGGCGTTATATAACGCATTGGGCGTGTTCTTGCCGTTGATCACGGTAAACTGCGCCATCATGGGTGGTACGCTGTTTATGGTTGAGCGTGATTACAACTTTGCCGAAAGTACCGTGTATGGCTTAGGTTCAGGTTTTTCTTGGGCACTGGCGATTGCGTTACTGGCGGGTATCCGTGAAAAGCTCAAATACAGCGACGTGCCAGCAGGGCTGCAAGGCCTGGGCATTACCTTTATTACCATTGGCTTAATGTCATTGGGCTTTATGTCATTCTCTGGCGTACAACTGTAAGGAGTAGCGAGTTATGAATTTCGAGATTTTTCTCGCTATTGGCATGTTTACCGCGATCGTGCTGGCGCTGGTAGTGATGATTCTTGTCGCTCGTGCGCGTTTAGTATCAGACGGTGATGTGACCATTAATATCAACGGCGAGCGCACTATTACCGTGCCCGCTGGTGGTAAGTTGCTGCAAACGCTTGCTAGCAACAATATCTTTTTATCTTCTGCCTGTGGTGGTGGTGGTACCTGTGCGCAGTGCAGTTGTGTGATCAGCAGTGGTGGTGGTGAAATGCTGCCCACTGAAGAGTCACACTTCACTAAGCGCGAAGGTAAAGAAGGCTGGCGTTTATCCTGCCAAGTGTCGGTTAAACAAGACATGGACATTCAAATCCCAGAAGAGATTTTCGGGGTGAAGAAGTGGGAATGCACGGTTGAATCCAACCCGAACGTGGCGACCTTTATTAAAGAGTTGACCTTGCGTATTCCTGATGGCGAGGATGTGAATTTCCGCGCCGGTGGTTATGTACAGTTAGAGTGCCCACCACACGAAGTGCACTACAAAGATTTTGATATCCAGCCTGAGTTTCATGAAGATTGGGATAAGTTCGATATTTGGCGCTATAAGTCGATCGTCACTGAGCCCACTATCCGTGCGTACTCCATGGCCAACTACCCTGAAGAAAAGGGTGTGGTTAAGTTTAATATCCGTATTGCAACACCGCCGCCAGGCCGTGATGATTTACCAGCGGGTATTATGTCGTCATGGGTCTTTAGCCTGAAAGAAGGTGATAAGGTCACTGTTTACGGACCTTTCGGTGACTTCTTCGCTAAAGATACCGATGCGGAAATGGTCTTTATTGGTGGTGGTGCGGGTATGGCGCCGATGCGTTCGCACATCTTTGACCAACTCAAACGCTTGCACAGTACGCGTAAAATCAGCTTCTGGTATGGCGCACGTTCCATGCGTGAAGCCTTCTACGTAGAAGAGTACGACAAGCTGCAAGAAGAGAATCCAAACTTCACCTGGCACTTGGCCTTATCTGACCCATTGCCGGAAGACAATTGGACAGGTCCGACAGGCTTTATTCATAACGTTCTGTATGAGAACTATTTGAAAGACCACCCCGCACCTGAAGATTGCGAATTCTACATGTGTGGTCCACCGATGATGAACAATGCTGTTGTGAATTTGTTAGTGGATATGGGTGTTGAGCCTGAAAATATCTTACTTGATGACTTTGGAGGCTAATATGCTACGCAACCTATTGCAGGGAGCGTGTTTAGCCTCGTTGTTTGCGGTAACGCTCAGTGCTTGTGAAAGCAAGTCTGAGCGGGTGGAAGTGCTGACCGGTCCCACCATGGGCAGCACTTACACTGTTAAGTATGTTCACACTACGACAACGCCTGCAGTGGATGCTGTGGGTGTTGCTGTACACAGTATTTTAGATGAGGTGGATCGGCAAATGTCGACCTACCGCCTCGATTCTGATATCGCTCGCTTTAATCAAGCACCTGCCAATACCTGCATGCCTATGCCACAACCTGTGCTCGATCTAGCGCAGTACGGGTATGAGTTATCCCGCCTGAGTGATGGTGCTTTTGATCTAACTTTAGGTCCACTGCTGGATGTGTGGGGCTTTGGTCCGCAATCACGGGGTAAGCAAGTGCCCAGTGCCGATGAGATCACTGCAGCACAAGCAAAAATTGGTTATAGCCATGTACGTGTGGTCGATCATCAACTGTGCAAAGATGCTGACGTCAGTCTGGATTTTAATAGTATTGCCGCAGGTTATACGGTTGATCGTATTGGCGAGCGTTTTGCTGAGCTCAATATTGACAGCTACATGGTTGAAGTCACCGGCGAGTTACTCGCTAAAGGCCGCAAACCCGATGGTTCGCCCTGGCGCATTGCTTTAGAACAGCCGCTAGCCGGCAGTCAGCAGGTGATTCAACGTATACTCGAAATCGACGGCTACGGTATTAACACGTCCGGTGATTATCGTAATTATTTTGAAGAAAATGGCGTGCGCTTTTCCCATACCATTGATCCGCAGACAGGCGCGCCCATCAACCATCGGTTGGCATCGGTGACGGTGATTGATCCTTCTACCTTACGTGCCGATGGTTTAGGTACACTGTTGTTAGTGTTGGGACCTGAACGCGGATTGGCCTTTGCCGAAGAGCATCAGGTAGCCGCTTTTTTTGTTTTGCGTGATACGCACAGTGATGGTTTTGTAACACAAGTAAGCTCTGAGTTTTCCAGGATATTTCCTGAGGGAGGTAGTCGATGAGCGGATTTATATTATTTTTAGTCGTATTTGCTGTAATGCTGTTGGTTGTATTGGGTATGTCGGCCGGTGTCTTGGCTGGGCGTGCACCTATTGCTGGCTCTTGCGGTGGTATTGCTAATTTAGGCATTGAAAAAGAGTGCTCTATCTGTGGTGGAGTGCGTGAGAAGTGTGATGAGGTCAATGCATCCTCCGGTGCAATGGCGCAAAATGCGGCTCAGAGTTACGACGCGACCAAACGCTAAGGCAAATGCTAAGTGCGGGGCGTGAGTTTTACTGGCTGAATACGTCAGTTTTTTTGTAAATATGCTGCTGTGACACAGTGGGTGTGCACCGAGCATATTGTGAAGGAGTCCAAATGGCAGTTTACAACTATGATGTAGTTATTCTTGGTTCTGGGCCTGCAGGGGAAGGTGCAGCAATGAATGCTGCCAAAGCAGGTCGCAAGGTTGCAGTTGTTGAGAGTCGTGGCGTACTCGGTGGTAACAGTACTCACTTAGGCACTATTCCGTCCAAAGCACTACGTCATTCTGTACGTCAGATTTTACGTTTTAATACCGGTTCAATGTTCCGTCAAATTGGTGAGCCGCGTTGGTTCTCTTTCCCTGACGTATTAAAAAGCGCAGAAAGCGTGATCGAGCGTCAAGTGGCGTCACGCACCGGTTACTATGCGCGTAACCGTATTGATGTTTACTTCGGTACTGCTAGCTTTGCTGATGAGCACAGTGTGGATGTGGTGGGGCCAAGTCGTGTAGAAAAGTTGGTGGCCAATGAAATTATCATTGCCACCGGTTCACGCCCGTATCGTCCTGCTGATGTTGATTTCACCCATCCGCGTATTTATGACAGCGATACCATCCTCAGTCTGAGCCATACACCACGCCGTTTAATTATTTACGGAGCGGGCGTTATTGGTTGCGAATATGCGTCGATTTTCAGTGGTCTTGGTGTGTTGGTTGACCTGATTGATAACCGCAATCAGTTGCTAAGTTTCTTGGATGATGAAATCTCCGATGCGCTGAGTTATCACCTGCGTAATAACAACGTCCTGATCCGCCATAATGAAGAATATGAGCGTGTTGAAGGCGTTGATAAAGGTGTGATCTTACATCTTAAATCCGGCAAGAAAATCAAAGCTGATGGTTTCTTATGGTGTAACGGTCG
>CANRHT010000119.1 GCA_947630465.1 uncultured Pseudomonadaceae bacterium | reverse complement strand
GTTGTGCCACAAGAAGTGCATCCGCATGTATGTTTGATTGTGATGGGTTCTGAGGGGCGCGGTGAGCAAATCATGAAGACTGACCAAGATAACGGTCTGATTTATCGTGATGGCTTAGATTGGCCGCAGATGCACAGCGTAATGAAGACCTTTAGTGACACCTTAATCTCTTTTGGTTTCCCACCGTGCCCTGGCAACATTATGGTGTCCAACCCGGAATGGGTGAACTCAACCACGCAGTGGACGGAAAAACTCACGCGCTGGAGCAAGAGTTTTGAGGGCGAGGCGACCATGAATTTGGCGATTGCCAGTGACAGCAAGCCGGTCGCGGGTAACACCGCTTTGTTTAAAGTGGCACGCAACAGTTTCTTTCGCCGTATTCAGGATAATGAGATTTTCTTTGCCCACTTTGCGAAAGCAGCGATACGCTTTGATACACCATTAACTTTTTTTGGTCGCCTAAAAGGTGGTGCCGGTTTAGATATTAAAAAAGCCGGTGTTTTCCCGATAGTGCACGGTGTACGGGCTATTGCTTTAGAGCATAAAATTGCTGAGACCAATACCTTTAGGCGCCTTGAGTTGCTGGTGGAAAAAGGCGCGATGCAAAAAGAGTTTGCTGATAATTTGTCCGAAGCCTTAAGTTATTTTGTGCAAGTGCGTTTACAGCAACAAATTGAACGATACAGCGGTGATCCCACCGAAATTGATCAGATTCCCAATGAGTTGGATATTAAATTACTCACCGCCTTGGAGCGCCAGTTGTTGCGCGATGGTTTAACGGTGGTCAAAGACTTTAAAAAGTATCTGGTGCATCGTTATCATTTAAATTATTAAGTGTGGGTTTTTAGCCTGCGTAAATCGTCCAGCTGTGTCTGCTCTTGCAGGAATTAGCGCTCCTGATGTGAGGGCTGCTGATGTCTAAAATAACACTGAGTTATTCTGACGCTAACCTGTTAAGTTAAAGACCATAATCATAACTTGAATTAAAAGGTGGTCCTTATGAAGGTAAATATCCAGATCGAGATGAGCCCTGAAGAAGTCAGAAAAGTTATGGGCCTGCCTGATGTTGAGCCAATGCAAAAAGAATTGATGGCGAAAATGCAGGAGAAAATGAATACCTACGTGGATGAAATGAGCGACCCAGAGCTCTTTATGAAGCGCATCATGCCCATGGGTATTCAAGGCATGGATCAGGTTCAGGAGTTCTTTGCACGCTTTGCCAGTGCCGCCGCAGATAAAAAAGAGCCTTAAGCAAGACCAAACTCATGAACTCGTAAAGGATCGAGTGAGCGGAGTTAAGAGCGAAGCCTGTGTATTGGTTTTACTCTGAGCTCAGATGTCAGGGTGCTACCGATGCACCCTTGAGTTGTGTATTAGCACAGCCAGAGCCTTGACGACCCTTGCACAGTATCGCAGCAGGCGGGGCTGTGTTCAGCATATCGCCTGTTTTGCTGCAGTTCAGACACCGATACACCATACCGTGAGGCGCATCTATGCCTGATTCCCAACAGATCGCTGGCTTTGCCGCAGAGCGACTGCTCAATATTGAACAGCATCTTGAACACAATTATATTCAGACTGGCAAATTCCCCGGCACACTGACGCTGGTCGCACGCCGTGGCGAGATCGCCTATGTCAAAGCGCAAGGGTTGATGGATGTTGCGCGCCATAAAGCCATGCAGCGCGATACGATTTTCCGTATTTATTCCATGACCAAGCCCATCACTTCAATTGCCATGATGCAGTTGTATGAGCAAGGGCGGTTTTTGCTGGATGATCCGGTACATAAATATATTGCCGGCTGGAAAGATTTGCGGGTGTACCAAAGCGGTGTGTATCCGGCTTTTATCACGACAGCGACTGCCCGTGACATGACCATTCGTGATTTGTTTACCCATATGTCTGGTCTGACCTATGGCTTTATGCACCGTACGAACGTCGATGCGGCCTATCGAGAGTTGGGCTTTGATGGCAGTAGCAGCATGACGTTAGAGACTATGGTCAGCCAGTTGGGGCAGTTGCCCTTAGAGTTTTCGCCGGGTACGGCGTGGAATTATTCGGTAAGTACCGATGTGCTCGGCTATTTAGTGCAGTTGCTGGCCGATCAGCCGCTGGACGAATATCTACGCCAACATATTTTTGCACCTTTAAATATGCCTGACACAGGTTTTCAGGTCAGTGATGCGCAGCTTGATCGCTTCGCAGCCTGTTACCAATACCAGCTTGGCGACCAGTTTACCTTGTTTGATGATCCGCACAGTTCGCCTTTTCGTAATACGCCTGCGTTTTTGTCAGGCGGTGGTGGTTTGGTGTCAACCATTGATGATTATTACAACTTTGCCCAAGCCCTCGCTCAGGGTGGAGCGCTGGCGGGGCAGCGTATTATTGGCCGTAAAACCCTAGAATTTATGCGCCGCAATCATCTGCCGGGGCAGCAAGATTTACCGGGTTTATCAGTCGGCTCCTTCAGCGAGACGCCGTATGCTGGAACGGGTTTTGGTTTAGGCTTTTCGGTGAAGACTGATGTGGCTAAATCACAAATCAACGGCTCGGAAGGTGAGTACGGCTGGGGTGGTATGGCCAGTACGAATTTCTTTATTGACCCGGTTGAGGACACAGTGGTGATTTTTATGACGCAATTAATTCCCTCATCGGCTTACCCCATTCGTCAAGAACTACGGGCGATCGTCAATGCTGCTTTGCTTTAATAACGGCACAGGGTGATGCTTAAGCACTGGCTTTACAGCAGTGCAGACTTGTTTTCTGAAGGGTTTTAAATGATACAACCAACAGCAGTACAGCACAGCGCATCGGAGCCCAGCACTGATCCTGTGCGCTGGCGGATTTTGGCTGTCTTGCTGATGGCTATTTTTATGTCGCTGATGAGTGTCAGTGTAGTGAATGTGGCGTTAGCCTCGATTCAAGATGCGCTACAGGCCAGCCAGTCCGATATTCAGTGGGTATTGTCGGGTTATGCGCTGACCTTTGGTGTGGTGCTGGTCAGTGCGGGACGTGCCGGTGATTTGATGGGGCGCGGCGGGATTTTTATTCTGGGTGTGATTATTTTCACCCTAGCGTCAATTGCTGCAGGTTTAGCACCGGATGCGCAGTGGCTCAACGGTGCGCGTTTTGTACAGGGTGTGGGGTCTGGGTTGATGAACCCGCAGGCTGTCGGCATGATTCAGCAGTATTTTCGCGGGCCTGAGCGCGGGCGTGCTTTTGGCTTTTTTGGTACCACTGTGGGCGTGTCGGTGGCGATTGGCCCTGTCATTGGTGGCTTGCTGATTCAGTTGGGTGGCCTTGATATCGGTTGGCGTTTAACTTTTTTGATTAACGTGCCCTTTGGTGTATTGACCATTGTTTTAGCGCTGCTGTGGTTTCCGCGGCCTTTAATTCATAAACCCAAACTGCAGGCGCACACAGGCTTGAGTTCACTGGATCCGCTTGGGGCCGTGTTATTAGGCTTGGGCGTGTTGGCGGTACTCTATCCATTTGTGGAAACAAATCCATCTGGAGTGCTGTGGCTGTTATTGCCAGCGGGGTTGTTACTCTTTTATTTATGGGTGCGTTGGGAGCGTTGGTATAAACAACGGGGTTACAGCCCGATGGTGGATTTAAAGATTTTTGCAACTTCGAGTTACCGCAACGGCAGCGTGATTATGCTGCTGTATTTTTTGGGTATGACCAGCGTTTGGGTGCTGATTCCTTTATATGTGCAGCAAGGTTTAGGCTTTAGTGCTTTTGAAGCTGGGATGGTGGGCATTCCTTCAGCACTGCTATCGGCGTATTCGGCAAACTGGGCGGGTAAACGGGTCAATCACTACGGTCGTAAAATTGTTATTGGCGGCTTGGGTTTTGCGATTTTTGGTTTGCTGAGCAGTATTGCAGTGGTGTTGCTGCATGAGTATTT
Organism: uncultured Pseudomonadaceae bacterium; assembly: GCA_947630465.1. Taxonomy (GTDB): domain Bacteria; phylum Pseudomonadota; class Gammaproteobacteria; order Pseudomonadales; family Pseudomonadaceae; genus Denitrificimonas. The sequence goes on along the minus strand of CANRHT010000119.1, from coordinate 1,796 downwards.
TGGCTTAAGTATTTGGTGGTTGCTGCTCAGTTTAGGCTTTTTCGGTCTTGGCCAAGGCTCGGTGATCAGTCCTAACCAAACTTTGACTCTGGCTGAAGTGCCGCTGGCTTATGCCGGCAGTTCAGGCGCTATTATGCAAACCGGTCAGCGCATTGGCACTTCAGTGGGTATTGCGGTGATCACCGCTGTGGTCTTTGCTGTGCGCCCCTATACGTCATGGTCGTTTGCGGTCAGTCTGGGTTTGTTGGCCGTGACATTGATTATTATGTTGGCGCTGGCTATGGCGTTTAAAGACCTCAGGGATCGCCGTCAGCTGAGTGTTGCGGGTGAGGTTTAAGCTCAGTTCTGGCGTTTGTAATTGAGGTGACTTTTATCCAGCACAAGCGCGTGCTGTTATGAGCTGCCTTTACCTAAGCGCCCAGTCGGACGATGTGTGATAAGAGCTAAAGGGTTGGCAACCCTGCGGCTGAGGTATCATGGTGACCCAGTTAGATCAGCCGCATTAATTAAGCTGTTAACCAACGAGGTTTATATGACAGTACGTATCGCATTCACAGCTATGGCCATGCTTTGTATTTCAGCTTGCACCAGCACGGCGCAAAACACGACTGAGCAGCCGACTGCTGCAGCTTTTAATACTTCTGCTGCGCAGCAATATTATTGTGACAGTGGTGAAACAGTCGCCGCTATTTATCCAAACAGTGAGTCAGCCATTATTGAATATCAAGGCCGTGTTTATAAGATGAATATTGCCGTGTCTGCCAGCGGTGCGCGCTATGTGGGTGAGGGTTTGGAGTGGTGGACTAAGGGCAACGGCTCAGGCTCTGAAGCCAGCTTGTTAGAGCAGCAAAAAGATGACTCTTCGGGTGAAGGCCTTGAGTACTGCACAGCGCGTTAAGCAGGCTGTTGTTGTGATCTAGGTTGTTGCGCTGTCAGTGAGGAGGCCGTTTTGCATATTGGTATTTTGACTTTGAGTTTTTCCTTGCCGGGTTGTCGCTCTTTAAAAGAAAAGCGCCAGCGTATCGGTGGTTTACATGAGCGTTTCGGGCGTAATCCAGCGGTTGCGGTGTGTGAAAGTGGCGAACTGGATCGGCATGATGCCAGTGAATGGTCGTTTGTCGTGGTGGGCGTCACGCGGCGCGAGATTGAATCTGTCTGCAGCCAAATTGAAGAGAAAATACAAAGTAGCGTCGATGCACGCGTGATGGATGCGGTGCGCGAGTTTCTCTAGCTAAAAACCTTTCACTTGAGTGTTTGACACATTCGTACATTGCCGTAATCCACAGCCCTTGGCTGGGGCTGTAGACCGCTTGCTTGGAACTCTAAGAGGCTTTCGGCTTAAAAAACAGCGTAGCGCCGCGTTGCAAACCTTGCAGATTCAAATCATCGCGCGGCACTTCCGCTTCAATGGCTTCATCTTGCCCCTCAACTTTTAGTGTCACCCGAGTGATGGCACCCAGTGGGCGGATATCACGTACAACGCCCGCTTGATGATCCGCTTGAGCAATTTGCGACAACAGCACCTCATGCGGACGAAACTGAATATCTTGATCGGCCACTTTAAGACGGTTGGAATCACCTAAAAAGTGATAAACAAAATCGCTGGCTGGGTTCTCATAGACTTCAGCTGGTGTACCGATCTGTTCAATCACGCCTTTATTCATCACCACGATACGATCTGCGACTTCCATGGCTTCTTCTTGGTCGTGGGTGACAAAGACTGAGGTCAAGTTGATGTCTTCATGTAAGTCAGCCAACCAGCGACGCAGCTCTTTACGCACCTTGGCATCTAATGC
>CANRHT010000118.1 GCA_947630465.1 uncultured Pseudomonadaceae bacterium | reverse complement strand
CCCTCGTGCACCGCTAGAATGTCGAGTTCTTCCAGTTGGTAGGTGAGTAATTGGCGGCGTGCGCGTTGCTCTTCTTCATTGGCGCTCAGCTGTTGGAGCTGTTGCTGAGTATGACGCCAGCGTTGTGCCAAGCTTTGTACGGCGCGTGCTTGTTCTTTAGCACCCGCGAACTCATCAAGCAGACGGCGATGAGTGTCGGTTTTTAATAAGGATTGGTGCTCATGTTGGCTGTGAATATCAATCAGTAACTCACCCAAGCTTTTTAAATCAGCAAGCGGACAAGGTGTGCCATTAATATAAGCACGTGAACGGCCTTCGCGGGTAATAACACGACGTAAAATACATTGCAGGTCATTGTTCAGGTCACGCTCTTGCAGCCAGCTTTGTGCTTCAGGAATGCGGGTAATATCGAAACTACTGAGAATATCGGCTTTATCAGCACCGGGGCGGATCACGCTGCTATCAGTGCGCGCGCCCAGAGTTAAGCTGAGCGCATCGAGCATAATGGATTTGCCAGCGCCGGTTTCACCGGTGATAACGCTCATACCTTCATGCAGTTCAAGGTCAAGGTGATCAACAATGGCGTAATTTTGTACTGAAATATGGATTAACATGGCTGCAGCTCCCGTCGTGTGCTGTTCATTTATACAGTGAAATAAGCTGTGCTTTCAAGAGGTGATGTCAGTTTTTTTCATCTAACCCTGATAAAGACGATGAGCGGTGGGCTGTGTTAAGCCTTTTAATGCAGGTTGCGCGAGTTAAAGCACCTATAAAGCAAAATAAACCTATTATCTGCGCTTGAAGTTAAATGACTGATCCCCATATAGCAGACATAGCGCAGGTGACTCGCCTGCATCAATTTGTTGAAGGAGGGTGGCATGACTGATGAGCACACTTTGGACGAGCAAGCGTCTGACTTAAATACAGATAATGAAACTGCAGCAACAGACTCAGTAGATGCTGCCCAGCAGCGTATCGCTGAGCTAGAAGATCAACTGCACAGTGCGCAAGAAAATGCGTTACGTGCAGCGGCCGATGCGCAAAATGTGCGTCGCCGTGCTGAGCAAGACATTGAAAAGGCGCACAAGTTTGCTCTAGAAAAGTTTGCTACAGACTTGCTAGCAGTGGTGGATAGCCTTGAGCGCGGCATTGAAGTCAGCGATCCTGCGGATGAGAAAATTCGCCCCATGCGTGAAGGTATGGAACTGACCTATAAGTTGTTCCTTGATACCTTTAAGCGTTTTCAGGTGGAGCGTTTAGATCCACAGGGTGAGCCGTTTAACCCAGAGCAGCAGCAAGCCATGGCGATGGAAGAAAGCATTCATGCAGAACCCAATAGCGTACTGAAAGTGTTTCAGTGTGGTTATGCCATGAACGGTCGTTTACTGCGCCCAGCGATGGTTGTTGTCAGTAAAGCGCCGAGTGAAGCACCGGTTAAAATTGATGAGCAGGCTTGAAATTTACGCAAGTAGCCCCATCTAGTTAAACAAGTTATTCAATTAAGTATCAGTTCAGCATTGCGCTGAATATGAAAAAATTTAGGAGATTTAAAATGGGTAGAATTATCGGTATTGACTTGGGTACCACCAACTCTTGCGTATCAGTTATGGAGAACGGTGTTGCTAAAATTATCGAAAACGCAGAAGGCGGTCGTACCACACCTTCAATTATTGCTTACACCAATGATGGCGAGATTTTAGTCGGCCAAGCGGCTAAGCGTCAGTCGGTGACTAACCCACATAACACCCTGTATGCGGTTAAGCGTTTAATCGGTCGTCGTTTTGATGAAGCCGTTGTGCAAAAAGACATCAAAATGGTGCCGTACAAAATTGTCAAAGCCGACAATGGTGATGCTTGGGTTGAAGTAAAAGGCGAGAAAATGGCGCCACCGCAAATCTCTGCGGAAGTGTTAAAGAAAATGAAAAAAACCGCTGAGGATTACCTCGGTGAGCCAGTTACTGAAGCAGTAGTCACTGTACCTGCGTACTTTAACGACAGTCAGCGTCAAGCCACTAAAGATGCCGGTCGTATTGCTGGTCTAGATGTTAAACGTATTATTAACGAGCCTACTGCAGCAGCCCTTGCTTACGGTATGGATAAAGCCAAAGGCGACCACACTGTCATCGTTTATGACTTAGGTGGCGGTACCTTTGACGTGTCAGTGATTGAAATTGCTGAAGTTGATGGCGAGCACCAGTTTGAAGTGTTGGCGACTAACGGTGACACTTTCTTAGGTGGTGAAGACTTCGATAACCTGTTAATCAACGACTTAGTTGATCAGTTTAAGAAAGACAGCGGTTTTGATCTGAAGAATGATCCTTTAGCGCTGCAGCGCCTTAAAGAAGCTGCAGAAAAAGCTAAGATTGAGTTGTCTTCAGCGCAGCAAACCGATGTTAACTTGCCGTACATCACGGCTGATGCCAGCGGTCCTAAGCACCTGAACATTGTTATTACACGCGCCAAGCTTGAAGGTCTGGTGGCTGATTTAGTGCAGCGCACGCTTGAGCCATGCCGTGTGGCTTTGCAAGATGCGGGTATCGAAGTTGGCGCGATCAATGATGTGATCTTGGTCGGTGGTCAAACACGTATGCCTTTAGTGCAGAAAACTGTAGCTGATTTCTTCAAGAAAGAAGCGCGTCGTGATGTGAACCCCGATGAAGCTGTTGCCATGGGTGCAGCGATTCAGGGCGCGGTATTGTCGGGTGATGTAAAAGACGTTCTGTTGCTCGACGTGAGCCCGCTAACCCTTGGTATTGAAACCATGGGCGGCATCATGACGGCATTGATTGAGAAAAACACCACGATTCCAACTAAGAAATCACAAGTGTTCTCAACCGCTGATGACAACCAAAATGCTGTAACGATTCACGTTCTGCAAGGTGAGCGCAAGCAAGCGGCAGTGAATAAGTCGCTGGGTCGTTTTGACTTGTCTGACATTCCACCTGCACCACGTGGCATGCCACAAATTGAAGTGACCTTTGATATTGATGCCAACGGTATCCTCAATGTGTCAGCTAAAGATAAGGCCACTGGTAAGGAGCAGTCCATCGTCATTAAAGCCAACTCTGGCTTAAGTGATGAAGAAGTTGAGCAGATGATTCGCGATGCGGAAGCTCATGCTGACGAAGACCGTAAGTTTGAAGAACTCGCCACTGCACGTAACCAAGGTGACCAGTTGGTACACGCTACGCGCAAAATGCTGACTGAAGCCGGCGACAAAGCCAGCGAAGAAGAGAAAACAGCCATCGAAGCCGCTGTTGCTGAGCTTGAAGTCGCAGTTAAAGGCGATGATAAAGCTGAGATCGATGCTAAAGTTGCAGCCTTATCTGAAGTAAGCGCATCGCTTGCGCAGAAAATGCATGCAGAACAAGCGCAGCAAGCTGACGGTGGTGCTGATAGCGCTGGCGAAGAAAATGCTGATGACGTGGTTGATGCTGAGTTTGAAGAGGTTAAGGATACTGAGACTAAGTAATCCTTTTAATCTAAGCCCTGCAGCGCTTTAGCGCATGCGGTCATGATTCACCACGCGGGACGAGTTCCCGCGTTGGTGTGTCTGGCAGGTAGCAAATCCGGAGTTAACAACTTATGTCAAAGCGTGATTATTACCAAGTACTGGGTGCCGAGCGTGGCGCCAGTGAAGCAGAATTAAAGAAAGCTTATCGCCGCTTGGCGATGAAGTATCACCCGGACCGTAATCCGGATGATAAAGACGCCGAAGAGAAATTTAAAGAAGCGAATGAAGCCTACGAAGTGCTATCAGACGCCAACAAGCGCGCAGCCTATGATCGTCATGGTCATGCTGGTGTTGACCCACAAATGGGTGGCGGCGGCGGTGGTTTTGGCGGCGGTAATTTCTCTGATGTCTTCGGCGATGTGTTCAGTGACTTCTTTGGTGGCGGCGGTGGTGGTCGTGGCGGCCCGCAACGCGGTAGTGATTTGCGTTACACCATGGAGCTGAATTTAGAAGAAGCTGTGCGCGGTACAACGGAAAATATTCGTGTGCCAACGCTGAGCGATTGTAAGCCATGCAGTGGTACAGGCGCGAAAAAAGGCACCAGTGCCAGCACCTGTACAACCTGTAATGGTATGGGGCAGGTGCGTATGCAGCAGGGTTTCTTTGCTGTGCAGCAAACCTGTCCACGTTGTCACGGCTCGGGCAAGATGATCACTGATCCTTGCACAAGCTGCCATGGTCAAGGCCGTGTGGAAGACGAAAAAACCTTATCGGTTAAAGTGCCGGCGGGTGTGGATACCGGCGATCGTATTCGCTTAACCGGTGAAGGCGAAGCGGGTACTTTAGGTGGTCCTGCAGGCGATTTGTATGTGGTGGTCAATGTGCGTCCGCATGCGATTTTCCAACGCGATGGCCGTGATTTGTACTGTGAAGTGCCGATCAGTTTTGCTGATGCAGCCTTAGGTGGCGAGCTGGAAGTGCCCACTTTAAATGGCCGCGTTAAGCTGAAGATTCCTGAAGGTACCCAGACCAATAAACAGTTCCGCTTACGTGGTAAAGGTGTCACACCGGTACGTGGCGGTGGTGTGGGTGATTTGATTTGCCGTGTGGCGGTGGAAACACCGGTGAAACTCGACAAACGTCAGCGTGAACTGCTCGAAGAGTTTCGTGTGAGCTTGCAGGGTGATGATTCACATTCGCCAAAAAAAAGTAGCTGGTTCGAAGGCGTAAAACGTTTTTTCGGTGACCTGTAACTGTTAACAGGTACACTTTAAATCAGTTGTACCTGTATTCATTTAACGCGAGTGGAAGAATAACGATGCTTCGAGTTGCAGTAGTAGGTGCCGCAGGGCGCATGGGTAAAACATTAATTGAAGCGGTGCGTATGGTGCCGGCTTTACAATTGACCGCCGCCATTGATCGCCCAGAAAGCAGTTTAATAGGTGCTGATGTGGGTGAGTTGGCGGGTGTGGGGCGTATCGGTGTTCATTTAGTCGGTGATCTATCCAGCGTGCTGGATGAGTTTGATGTGCTGATTGATTTTACGCATCCAACGGTCACCTTAGCTAACCTTGCCGTGTGCCGCCAAGCCGGTAAAGCGATGGTGATTGGTACCACAGGTTTTACTGAAGCTGAGCGCCAATTGCTCAGCGATGCGGGTGCGCAGATTGCCATTGTCTTTGCCGCCAACTTCAGTGTCGGTGTCAACCTGTGCCTGAAACTGCTGGATACTGCAGCACGAGTGCTGGGTGATGATGCTGATATTGAAATCATCGAAGCGCACCACCGCCACAAAGTTGATGCGCCCTCGGGCACTGCACTGCGCATGGGCGAAGTGGTGGCCGCAGCCTTAGATCGTAACTTAGCCGATGTGGCTGTTTATGGTCGAGAAGGGCAAACTGGAGCGCGTCAGCGTGAAACCATTGGTTTTGCTACTGTGCGTGCCGGTGATGTGGTGGGTGATCATACTGTGCTGTTTGCCGCTGAGGGGGAGCGCGTGGAAATTACTCATAAAGCGTCCAGTCGCATGACCTTTGCTAAAGGTGCTGTGCGCTCGGTGCAATGGCTCGAAGGCAAGCCTGCCGGCTTGTACGATATGCAGGACGTACTGGGCTTGAATTGATTGGTTTGTTTGCTTTCGGTTTTTTAAAAAAACCAGTACAATCTGTTTTTAGTGTATCCACTAAAAGTGCGCCCAGATGAATTCATAATAAGCGGAATGATGTCAACCTACGTCATTCCGCTTTTTTGCGAAAAAAATGTGTGCATACCAGTCTAAATTACGGGAGGTCTTCTTGACTAAGCCAGCCA
>CANRHT010000117.1 GCA_947630465.1 uncultured Pseudomonadaceae bacterium | reverse complement strand
CCGCTGTTTCGCAGCCGCCAAGAACAGGCGAAAAAAGGTAAAGGCAGTTACCGCCGCAACAAACAAGCCTCTGTGTCTTATGGCCCAGAGGCTTTTCTTTTTCTAGCGGCTTAGTTTCAGCTCTTGCGATGCTCTAAAACCCGACATTATTGTTAATGATCTAAGTTTATAATAGCGCTCGGCATGCTAAAGTTGAGCCTGATTACTTATCGAGAAACCACCATGCTTGCGCGCTTATCTTCATCAGTTATTTTTATTACAGGCTGCCTACTGACGCATTTTGCCAGCGCCAATACAGCAGCACCTGTTATCACGCCAAGCCTGTCCGCATCTACCGCTACAACGCCTGCTTTAATCACAGCACCAAGCTTTGCTCAGTGGCGTACTGAATTACGTATGCAGGCACTCAGCGAAGGCATCTCACCGCTACTCTTTGAGCAAGCATTTGCCGGTTTAACACTCGATCCGCAAGTGATTGCTGCCGATCAAAGCCAACCTGAGTTCAGTCGCCCCGTGTGGGAGTATCTAGAGGGTGCGGTCTCCTCCTGGCGTGTGGCGCGCGGTAAAGCCTTGATAGCCGAACACAACACCACCCTGCAAGCGATTGCACAGCGCTACCAAGTCAAACCCAGCATTTTGGTAGCGATCTGGGGCATGGAAAGTGGTTTCGGGCAAAACATTGGTAGCAAAAATGTGATTCGCTCACTCGCAACCCTCGCGTATGAGGGACGTCGCAGCTTATTTTGGCGCGGTCAATTACTGGCTGCACTGCATATTTTACAAGAAGGCGACATCAGTCCCAGCGGCATGATTGGCTCCTGGGCCGGCGCCATGGGGCAAACACAATTTATGCCCACCACTTACCGTCAATATGCCGTGGATTTTGATGGCAATGGCCGTCGTGATATTTGGCAATCCAGTGCTGACGCCCTTGCTTCTGCCGCAAACTACCTACAGGCCTCAAACTGGCAGCAGAATCAGCCTTGGGGGTGGCAAGTTAAACTACCAGGGCATGGTTTTGATTATGCGTTAGCTGACGGTGAAGTGAAGTACACGCTGGCGCAATGGCAAGCATTGGGCGTAAAAACACCCGATGCGCCAGAAAATCAAAGGTTGAGCCAATTACCCGCCACCCTATTTTTACCCAGCGGTCATCAAGGTCCTGCTTATTTGTTTTTTGATAATTTCCGCAGCATCTTAAAGTACAACAACTCCACCTCCTATGCGCTGGCGATAGGTCTGTTATCCAATGCCTTGGAAGGTGATTACCAAACACCCGCCACCTGGCCGAAACACGACCGTATGCTCAGCCGTCAAGAACGTATTGAACTGCAAACTCAGCTCAATCAATTGGGTTTTGACAGTGGTAATCCTGACGGCATTATTGGTGTTAATTCACGCCAAGCCGTGCGTGACTTTCAGCAAAGCAAAGGTTTAACAGCTGACGGCTACCCAAATGAGGCGCTGCTTAAAGCGGTACGTCAAGCCAGCAATAATATGCAGCAATAAGCTGTAAATAAGCGCTTTAACGCTGAGCTGGCGTATCTGCTGCCTCAGGGGTGAGCAGCGTATGAATTTTCACACAGTTACGTCCTGCATGTTTAGCCGCATAGAGCGCTTCATCGGCAAAGGCTGCGACACTCGCAGCATCAATTTGCACACCCGACTCAACAATGCCGGCACTGAATGTGCAGCTTAAATCACTCAGTTGAGCACTGTGGCGCACTTCAGAAAACCGCTGACGAATATCATTGACCACTTTAAAAGCCGACGCCGCATTGGTATTGGGCAACACAATCGCAAACTCTTCGCCGCCATAGCGACCAATATGATCCGTACGTCGTAAACGCTGTTTTAGAAAAAGCGCTAAACTTTTAATCACTTTATCGCCAACAGGATGGCCATAGGTATCGTTAACCGCTTTAAAATGGTCAATATCAATCATCACAAAAGAGACCGTCTGCTGCGTTTTTTGTGCTCGCAATAGCGTGTCATCCAGCAACTGCAATATATGCGTATGATTAAATAACCCAGTCAAACTATCGCGCACAATACGCGACTTTAATTTGCGCGCCCGTGCCGCACGATTGCGTACTGTCGCGACCAGATGCTGCGGCTTAACCGGCTTCATTAAAAAATCATCAGCCCCTTCACTCATAGCATCCAGCTGTTTGTCAGGATCATCCTCTGCCGATAAATAAATAATCGGCACACCAACAAAACGGTCATTATGACGGATCATTTTCGCCAATTCAGGGCCATCGCATTGCGGCATATACATGTCTAAAATCAGCAGATCTGGATCAAAATCCAATAGTTTATCCAACGCCTGCAGCGGGTCAGTAATAGTACAGGTGATAATGCCGGCTGCATTGAGTACGCGTTCGGTAAAAATAGCTTGCGCACGTGAATCATCCACCACCAATACTCGGTAGGGTTCAACTTGGGCAACAGCCACCCAGCCTTCAATTTTTTCTAATACGCCAGAGATATCAAGCGCATCCACGGTAAAGGCTTCACCTCCCGCACGTACGGCGGCTAAACAGGTGGGCGCGTCAGGCTCAGTTGCACTATAAAATAAGACCGGCGCTTGGCTGTCATAGTCTTGTTTGGCTTGTTGTGCCAGTTCCAGCCCATAGCCGCGGTCAATAAAGTCCACATCTAAAATAATCACTGCGGGATGACGCTTAGCCATCGCCGCTAGAAAATCTTGACCTTGGCTGAAGACTTCCACTTGAAAGTAAAATGACTGTAATTGATGCGCTAACTGTTGCGCTTGCTCGGCGCAACGCAGCGCAATATAAAGCGGCTTGCGCACCATAGTGGGTAAAAAAACCTGATCAATACCTTCACCTTGGCGCAAACCTGTTTGTAACAACTCTTGTAATAACTGCGTGATACGCTCAATTGAGGCACTGTTTAAGCGGTTACTGTTTGCCGCTACCACCTCAAGCACACTCAATAACTGTATCGCTAAATGCTCGTGAGCAGACTGTTCAAAACGTTGAGCACAACGCAATAAGCGCTGAGCAGCCTCTTGCATATTGAGTAATTCTTGGTCACTCCACTGAGCCGTATGCAGGTTTTGCCACAGCTCTAATAATTCGCGCGAGTGATGAATCACCCGTTGTGCGAAATGCTGCTTTAAGCGCTGCAGACTTTGCGTTTGCGTGCCTGTCATACTCTTGCTGCTCCTTTAGCCAAGTCAAACTCAAGGCTGCTACACTAACCAAATCACGTCTTTTCGGTATGTTCTAAATCAATATACCTGATCTTTTTTAAGTCTCAATGCGCTCAAAGCCGCATGCCTGTATAGCGTACATTTCATCACGCCTAGCCTGCACAATTGCTCAGCATGCTTTATAGTACACTTCATCAACACAGCAGCATCAATAGCGCTGCTACTGAAGCACAACAAAAGGGTTTCCCCATGCTCAATTGGAAAAAACGTTCGCGTGACGCTCGCGATCAAGTGAATGATTCCGTGGACGACGTGAAAAGCTACCTCGGTGGTATTTGGTTCAGCCGCACTGTACTCACAGTTGTCGCTCTATATTTAATCATCACTATTATTGTGGGTTGGTACTGGAGTCAGGAGCCTGAGTCTTTCTCAGTCCAAGAGCACACTCAACAAGCGGCTGAGAAAGCTCAGCGCCCTTTAGTCACGGGCTACACTACTGTTGAAACCCTCAAGCAAGTGGCCAGCACCTTATTGGATAAGCCCGGTGGATACCTCACCAACGACATCGCGCCGCCTGGTATTTGGTTGGATAATATGCCGTCTTGGGAATATGGTGCGCTGGTGCAAGTACGTGATTTATCCCGCGCCCTGCGTAAAGACTTTGCGCGTTCACAATCACAATCCACAGAAGATGCTGATCTAGCTAAAGCTGAGCCCTTATTCAACTTTGACAATAAAAGCTGGGTATTACCCGCCACTGAAGATGAATACCGCTTAGGTATTAAATCGCTGGACCGTTATCTGAATCGCTTAAGTGATCCGGCTAAATCCAACTCTCAGTTTTATGCACGCGCCGATAACTTAAATAACTGGCTGGGTGATGTAGCCACACGTTTGGGGTCTTTGTCGCAGCGTTTGTCCGCCAGTGTGGGCAAAGCGCGTTTAAATATCGACAGTGATAATGAAAATGCCGCCGATGCTGATGCATTAGAAGCAACGCCAAGCAGCAAACACGGTCAAGAACAAATTGTGAAAACACCTTGGTTACAAATTGACAACGTGTTTTACGAAGCACGTGGCCAAGCGTGGGCGCTGTCGCATTTTTTACGTGCGATTGAAATTGATTTCGCCGATGTGATTGCCAAGAAAAACGCCACCGTCAGCGTGCGTCAAATCATTCGTGAATTAGAAGCGGCGCAAGAGCCTTTGTGGAGTCCGATGGTTCTTAACGGCGATGGTTATGGCGTATTGGCGAATCACTCGCTGGTGATGGCAAACTATATTTCGCGCGCTAATGCCGCCATCATTGAATTACGCCAATTGTTGTCACAGGGCTAAGTTTTCCTAGAAAGCGTACCGCAACGACAGCAACACTTTTTCAGCACACAAGCATAAGCCAGCCTTTAGGGGCTGGCTTTTTAATATGGATACAAGCCTGTTAGCTGTTTTTCCATTGCGCGCTGCGCTTTTCTAAAAACGCATTAACCCCTTCTGTCGTATCTTGTGCATCAAACAAATCAACAAAAGCTTCACGCTCAGCCGGCAACCAATGCTCTGGCGCTTGTGTACGCGCCCCTTGAATTAAAGGCTTAACCGCACGTACAGCGATGGGACTTTGTTTAGCAGCTTTATGTGCCAATTGCAGTGCTTGAATAACCGCCTGCCCGCGCGGTGCCACTTCTTCAATTAAACGAATACGCTCAGCGGTTTTTGCATCAACACGCTCACCGCATAAGATCATACGTTTAGCCCAGCCCTCTCCCACCAGCCAAGACAATCTCTGCGTACCTCCAGCACAGGGCAAGATACCCACTGTTGCTTCTGGCAGCGCCATGAGTGCGTGCTCTTCAGCAATACGAATATCACAGGCTAAAGCACACTCTAAGCCGCCACCCATGGCATAGCCATTAATCGCAGCGATAGTTACCCCTGGATAATTGCTCAGCGCTTCAAACGCCTCACCAAACAAACGTGCCATTTGCCGCACAAGGGCTTTATCACCATTGGCAAAGAGTTTTAAATCTGCGCCAGCACTGAAAAACTTGTCACCTGCTCCGGTAATCACCAGTGCATAAATGTCTTTATCTTCATTGAGATGCTCAAGCAATTGTTTAACACCGCGCAACATATCGGCATCCCAAATATTTGCGGGCGGGTTGTTTATGGTTAACAGCGCCGTATGCCCGTGTATTTCTACGGTCAATTTATCGGTCAACTGCAAATGCTGGGCTTTTTTATAATGTTCCACTGCATGCGTCATACATTCAACTCCTCGACAATTATTCAAGAATGGCTTTGTCAGCGATCTGATTAAAAATAGATCCATTCTTTACATCACTCAACAGTCATTAAGGTTATACGCTTTAGCGTCACTGCAGACTATCGCCTACAGATCAATTGGATCACTTATCCGCTCAACAGTGCCCATGCAAGCTGTTTTTTATCATCTCGCAGACAATAAAAAACGGCTACCCATCACTGAGTAGCCGTTTTCTTGATGCTTTAGAGCGAAACAGTAAGGTAAAAAACCTTACATCATGCCGCCCATTCCACCCATGCCGCCCATATCAGGCATTGCAGGTGCGCTGTCATCTTTGATTTCAGCGATCATAGCTTCA
>CANRHT010000116.1 GCA_947630465.1 uncultured Pseudomonadaceae bacterium | reverse complement strand
ACTGCAATCACCATAAAGAGCGCGAGTAAACCGACGTTTTTTTCAACGCGTTCATGCTGTTTCATTAGTGCGCTTCTCCTACAGTAAAGCGTGCGTGTGCATTGGCTTTTTCAGTATCTGATGCACGTACTGTGCGCCATGTGTTGTATGCCATGAAGAACATACCTATTAAGAAGAATGCACCACCAATCATACGTACTAAGTAACCGTAGTGACCTGCTTCTAACGCCTCAACGAATGAGTAAGTCAGAGTGCCGTCTTGGTTAATTGCACGCCACATCAGGCCTTGCATAATACCGTTGACCCACATTGAAGCGATGTACAGTACGGTACCAACAGTGGCTAACCAAAAGTGAGTGTTGATCAAGGCAACGCTGTACATTTGCTCACGGCCAAATAGGCGTGGGATCAAGTGGTACAGTGAACCGATAGAGACCATCGCAACCCAACCTAATGCACCTGCGTGTACGTGACCAACAGTCCAGTCAGTGTAGTGGGATAAGGCGTTAACAGTTTTGATGGCCATCATTGGGCCTTCAAAGGTTGACATGCCGTAGAACGCTAACGATACAACCAAGAAACGTAGGATTGGGTCGTTGCGTAACTTATGCCATGCGCCTGATAAGGTCATCATACCGTTGATCATACCGCCCCATGAAGGTGCCAGTAGAATCAAGGACATTGCCATACCTAGTGATTGTGCCCAGTCAGGTAACGCTGTGTAGTGCAAGTGGTGAGGACCTGCCCAGATGTACAAAGTAATCAATGCCCAGAAGTGCACGATAGACAAGCGATACGAGTAAATTGGACGGCCTGCTTGCTTAGGTACGAAGTAATACATCATGCCTAGGAAGCCTGTGGTTAAGAAGAAACCAACGGCGTTATGTCCGTACCACCACTGCACCATGGCGTCAGTGGCGCCAGAGTAAAGTGAGTAGGACTTGAACCAAGTCACAGGAATCGACATGTGGTTAACAATGTGCAGCATGGCGGTTACTAAAATGAACGCACCATAGAACCAGTTGCCCACATAAATATGTGACGTTTTACGCTTGGCAATTGTTCCAAAGAACACAATGGCATACACCACCCAAACAACACCCAGTAACAGAGCGATTGGCCACTCTAATTCTGCGTATTCTTTAGTTGTTGTGTAACCGAGGGGGAGTGTAATCGCAGCGAGTAGAATAACTACTTGCCAGCCCCAAAAGGTAAATGCAGCTAAAGTGTCTGAAAATAGACGGGTTTGCGAAGTACGCTGTACGACGTAGTAAGACGTCGCAAACAGTGCACTACCACCAAACGCAAAAATTACCGCGTTAGTGTGCAGTGGGCGGAGCCTGCCGAAGCTGGTCCATGGGAGGTTAAAGTTCAGTTCTGGCCATACTAATTGGGCTGCAATTAGTACGCCAAGGCTCATACCTACGATACCCCAGACCACCGTCATGATGGCGAACTGGCGTACAACCTTGTAGTTATAAGCATTCTCTTGGATTGCTGTGCTCATGCTAAGACTTCCACGGGTAATGGATTTTTCGGAATTAAATCACCTGTAAGTATGGTCAAAGCAATTTGCCATTGCAATCAGTACGTCATTGACGTGACTGAGCAATGAGTAAAAGCTGCTGCAAATCAATATTTACTTAGAGTGTCACTCTAAATAATGTACATAAGTACCTATGTTTTGTTGGTGCTTTACCATTAGCTTACAAATGAGGCTGCTATCTTAGCGTAGAACGCTGCAGAAATAACACTAATGCTACGTTCTGGGTGAGGGGTGTAGTTTTTTTGTATTTTTTTGCAGAGTCCGTGGCTGATAATTTCTAACTGGAGGCTGTTTGCAGCTGTGTTTGGCGTTGGCAAAGTAGCCGGCTTAAATTACAGCTGTTGTGCGGTTTTGAGGTGTTGAGGAAAGTTAATGAGTGTCTTATCTATGCAGGCGCGCGAACCATTTTGCACCATGATACTTGCACACGGGGCTGGAGCGCCGATGGACAGTGAGTTTATGTCCAGTTTGACCCAGTGCTTGCTTGAGCTAGGTGTTAGTGTGGTGCGTTTTGAGTTTCCTTATATGCAACAGCGGCGTTTGGATGCTGTGCGTAGGCCGCCTAATAAAACAGCGGTGCTGCATCACGAATGGCGGCGGGTTTATCAAGAGGTGCGACAAAAAGTCGCTGGCCCAATTGTGCTGGCTGGCAAGTCAATGGGTGGGCGTATGGCGAGCATGTTGGCCGATGAATTAAAGCCTTGTGCGCTGGTCTGTTTTGGCTATCCTTTTTATCCGGCCAGAAAACCTGAGAAGCCACGCACTGAGCATTTGCTGGATTTGCAAACGCCGACTCTTATTGTGCAAGGTGAGCGTGATGCGCTCGGTCGTCAAGAAGAGGTGCAGCATTACCTGTTAGCGCCATCGATTCAAATCGAATGGATGGCGCTGGCGGATCATGATTTAAAACCGCTAAAGCGATCAGGCCGTACTCAAGATGAGTATGTGTTGCAGGCGGCGCACTGCGCGGTCGATTTTATTAAGCAGTGCTTATCTAAAGCGCCCTGTTAGATGTACTCACATAAGTAAGCAGTATCGCCTGTGAGTTTGATTACAAAGCTACTGTTGGCAGCCACATTAAAATGTTCGCCAGCGCTAACGGTTTGCCACGCACTGCTATCGCTTAGTTTTACCTCGGCGTTGCCGCTGATAATATGCATGATTTCTGCGCTTGCAGTACTAAAAGTGTATTCACCTGCGCTCATAACACCAACGCTTGCTGGGCCTGTTGCTGAAGTGAAACTGATGGATTTGACGGTGCTGTTAAAATATTCGTTAACGTTCAGCATGGTGGTGCAACCTCGTAAGTGAAAAAGGTGGCTAGCATAGCTGTGTGTGTTAAAAGCGTCACGGCTTAATAGTAGTGGCTGCAGTGCTGGTATAAAGGTACAGAGCTTTTATGCGCGTTGCGCGTGGCTGTATGTCTAGATTGGATAGGGGGTGAGGTATGGCGCAAGTTGCATTTATTGGTCTGGGTGCTATGGGCTATCCGATGGCGGGGCATTTGGCGCGTAATGGTCACGCTGTAACTGTATATAACCGTACTGTTGCAACTGCGCAGTGCTGGGTTGATGAGTATTCAGGTGCTCTTGCGCAGACTCCGGCAGAGGCGGTGCGCTCAGCTGAGTTTGTCATGTGCTGTGTTGGTAATGATGAAGATCTGCGTGCAGTGACTTTGGGGGTTGATGGTGCTTTTGCCGCAATGCCTACGGGTAGCGTGTTTATTGATCATACAACGGCATCGGCACAAGTCGCTCGGCAGTTGGCGAGTGGAGCTGTGCAGGGTGGTTTTTCTTTTCTGGATGCACCTGTTTCCGGTGGGCAGTTGGGTGCGCAACAGGGCGCGCTGACTATTATGGTGGGGGGTGAGCCGAGTGTGTATGAGCGTGCGGCGCCAATCATGCAGTGTTATGCGCGTATGCAGCGCTTAATGGGAGCTGTGGGTAGCGGTCAGCTCACTAAGATGGTGAATCAGATTTGTGTGGGAGGGTTGTTGCAGTCTTTGGCGGAAGCATTGCATTTTGCTCAGCAGTCCGGGTTGGATGCGCAGGCGGCGATGCAGGTGATCAGTCAGGGTGCTGCGCAGTCTTGGCAGCTGGATAATCGTCATCAAACAATGCTGGCGGGAGAGTTTGATTTTGGTTTTGCGGTGGAGTGGATGCGTAAGGACTTTGCCATTGTTTTTGAGGAAGCGCGGCGCAATGGTGCCACGCTGCCTGTGACCGCGCTGGTGGATCAGTTTTATGCTGATATTGAAGCTCAGGGTGGCGCGCGTTGGGATACCTCAAGTTTAATTACACGCTTGAAGACAAAATCATAAAGGTTGAATGAATGAGAATGACTGTGCGGATTAATATGAGGGTGTTGCGCTAATGGAATGTCGGATGGGTTGTGGCGCCTGTTGTATCGCGCCGTCGATTCACACGCCCATGCCAAATATGCCGCAAGGTAAAAAAGCAGGAGAGCGTTGTTTGAATTTAAGTGAGGATAATTTATGTCAATTATTCGGCTTGCCGCAGCGGCCGGATTTTTGCGGTGCGTTCCAGGCAGAACTTAGCGTGTGCGGTGCAACGCAAGCTGATGCTATTCGGCTGATTGGTTGGCTGGAGGGTGCTACGGCGTAAGAGCGGGTTGTCTGAGCTTTATTTTAGGCATTAAAAAAGGCTGCACATTGCTGGGCAGCCTTTTTGTCATCTAAATAAACATTAACGCTTATCCAGTGACTCGTAGTCGCGCTTGTCGTAGCCGGTATACAGCTGACGTGGGCGGCTGATTTTGTACGGGCTTGAAAGCATCTCGGTCCAGTGTGAGATCCAGCCAACAGTACGTGACATAGCAAAAATCACAGTAAACATGCTGGTTGGGATGCCGATTGCTTTCAGGATGATACCTGAGTAGAAGTCAACGTTTGGATAGAGGTTGCGCTCTTTGAAGTACGGATCGTTTAGAGCGTACTCTTCAAGCTTCATGGCTAAATCAAGCTTAGGATCGTTAACGCCAAGTTCTGCTAGAACCTCATCACAGGTCTGCTTCATCACTTGTGCGCGTGGGTCAAAGTTTTTGTAAACACGGTGACCAAAGCCCATCAGTTTGAATGGGTCATCTTTGTCTTTCGCTTTAGCAATGTACTTTTCAATGTTTGATGCGTCGCCGATTTCATCAAGCATGGTCAACACAGCTTCGTTTGCGCCGCCGTGTGCAGGACCCCATAGCGCTGCAATACCAGACGCGATACATGCAAATGGGTTTGCGCCGGTTGAGCCGGCTAGGCGTACGGTTGATGTAGAAGCATTTTGTTCGTGGTCAGCATGCAGAATAAAGATGCGATCCATGGCCTTGATCAGGGCCGGGCTGAAACGCTTGCAGCCAGCTGGCGTGTTAAACATCATGTGCAAGAAGTTCTCTGCATAGCAGAGGTCGTTGCGAGGATACATGATGGGTTGGCCGATCGAGTATTTAAATGCCATTGCTGCAATCGTTGGCATTTTAGCAATTAAACGGTGCGCAGAGATTTCACGGTGCTTTGGATTGTTGTTATCCAAAGAGTCGTGGTAGAAAGCCGACAATGCGCCAACGATACCGCACATGATTGCCATTGGGTGCGCGTCACGACGGAAACCATTTAAGAATGATTTTAATTGCTCGTTCACCATAGTGTGTTTGCTGATGGTGTCTACGAATTCTTTCTTTTGATCGGCGGTAGGGAGTTCACCGTGCAGTAACAAGTAGCATGTTTCTAAGTAGTCTGACTTGGCTGCAAGCTGCTCAATTGGGTAGCCGCGGTGTAACAGAATACCTTTATCACCATCGATATAAGTGATTTTGGATTCACATGCCGCAGTCGACATAAAACCTGGGTCATACGTAAAAAGGTCGTTAGCAATTAAGTTGCGAACGTCAACAACATCAGGACCAATTGTACCAGTTAGAATAGGCAGTTCTACGGGGGCTTTGCCCTCGATGATTAACTGCGCTTTTTTGTCAGCCATTGTGGCCTCCTAGTTATGCTTAAAATCATCACAGCCCCCCATGCAGGGCCTGCAATATAATAGTGAGATAAGAGCTAATGTCAATTTGTACTGAGCTTAGCAGTATAACTGTTTAAAGGAATAAATATCTCGGTCTAAAGCTTCACGTATAGATATTTACGCGAAATGTCAAAGCGGGGCAATGCGCATTTAGGCGAATGCATTTGCGTTGTCATTGCTGAGACTTTTGCACTATACTCGGTTGCTGACCGGCAGAGGCTTTTGCCAATATGCTGACGGTCGTCACTCCGATGGTGACGGGTACTTATTAATAAGTGCCTT
>CANRHT010000115.1 GCA_947630465.1 uncultured Pseudomonadaceae bacterium | reverse complement strand
TGACCAGCAAAATCACCCCATTGCCAGCCGTTCATTTAAGCCCAGCGAATACTTGGGCGGTGAACTGGCAGGACAAAACAACATGCCACCACAAACACCGATTCATATTGCTTTGGAAGTGCTTGAGCCTGAGGGTGGCGCGATCAATTACACCCTGGACTTTGTATCACCGGACTAACCCATACAGCGCTGCGTACTTGTGCCACACAGCGCTGTAACTTCAGCTATCAGCTACCGGCAACCTTCATCCGCTCAATCAACACTGACCCTGTACGGATACTGCCACGTAAATCCAGATCCTTACCGACTGCCACAATCTGTTTGAACATATCGCGCATATTGCCAGCGATAGTCACTTCTTGTACGGGGAATTGAATCTCGCCATTTTCGACCCAATAGCCACCTGCGCCGCGTGAATAATCGCCGGTGACCATATTTAAGCCCTGCCCCATCAGTTCAGTGACCAACAAGCCACGTCCCATTTTTTTCAATAGCGCCGCCTGATCATCATTACCGTGAGTGACAAAAACGTTACGTGCTCCACCGGCGTTAGCGGTACTGGGCATACCTAATTTACGACCTGAATAGGTGCTGAGCATATAGTTGGCGAGCACACCTTGTTCAATAAAAGGTTTAGCGTACGTGGCCAAGCCATCGCCATCAAAAGCACTACTGGATAAACCACCTTTGAGCAGTGGTCGCTCATCTAAGGTCAGCCACTCTGGAAATAAGGTTTGCCCTAATGCACCAACTAAGAATGATGAATTGCGGTATTGATTACCGCCGGCAATAGCGCCGAGCAAGCTGCCAAATAAACCGCCAGCCAATTCTGCGGCGAACAAAACCGGTACGTCACAGGTGGGCACTGAGCGTGCGCCCAAACGACTGACGGTACGCTCAGCTGCAATACGGCCAATGCTGGCGGCGTCGGTTAATAAGTCGGCGCGGCGACCGTAGTCATACCAGTAATCACGCTGCATTTGCCCATCAGCCTCAGCAATCATCACACAACTGATGCTGTGGCTACTGCCGGCATGCCCAGCGATCAAACCATGACTGTTACCGTAGACTGTACAACCTACATCGGTATTTACACTGGTACCATCCGCATTACTGATACGTGAGTCTGCAGCAAAAGCCGCCGCCTCACACTCCAAAGCCAACTCAATGGCTTGTGCTGGGCTTAAATCCCAAGGGTGCCATAAGTCTAAATCAGGAAACTCGCGCGCCATTAATTGCTCATCGGCTAACCCAGCAAACTCATCCACTGAGGCGTGCTTAGCAATGGCTAAAGCAGCAGCAACGGTGTTTTGAATGGCTTGATCACCGGTGACTGTGGTGCTGGCTGAGCCTTTTTGTTGACCGCTATACACAGTGATCGAAAAACCTTGGTCACGATTAAACTCCACGGTTTCCACTTCACGCTGACGCACACTGGTTTCTAAGCCTTGTTGCACTGACACCGCTACTTCACAGGCGGTTGCGCCTTGCTGTTTCGCAGCGGCAAGAATTTTTTCGACCTGCGCTTTGAGCTCAGGCAAGGCTTGTGGACCGACACTTTCACTTACACTCATAGTTACTCCAAAGCATTTTCACAAGACCCTATCAAAGTATCAGCCTTGCTCTGTTATCATGGCGTTCTAATTGATTGGAACACCGTTATGTCTGACTATCTCGACGACTCGCTGGACGAAGAAGAAAAAAGCAAATCACAAGTCAAACGTGAAATGCTGGCTCTGCAAGAGCTGGGCTTGCGTCTCTCTGACCTCAAACCCGAACTGCTCAATAAAATGCCACTCAGTGATGAGTTACGCAGAGCACTCGATGAAACCTGTAAACACACTGCGCACATTGCCCGTAAGCGCCACTCGCAGTTTCTCGGCAAATTACTGCGCAATCACGATATTGACGCCATTATGCAGCCGATGAATTTAGCTGACAGTCAAACCCGTGAATACAACGACCGTTTTCATGCCTTGGAGCGCTGGCGTAATCGCCTGATTGCTGAAGGCGATAGCGCGCTGCAAAGCTTTGTCGAGGATTACCCGGCAACTGACATTCAACACCTGCGCAGTTTAGTGCGTCACGCTCAACATGAGCTGGCACGCAATAAAACACCCACGGCATCACGTAAAATCTTTAAATATTTACGTGATCTCGATGAAACACGCTTAGGTTTAAAATAACCGCCACGCCACTGCATCCAGCGTTTCACACTTGGATGCAGTGTTCACCATCTTAGTTACCCGTACCACCGACGGTAATACCATCAATTTTCAGGGTTGGCTGTCCCACACCCACGGGCACACCTTGTCCTGCTTTACCGCACACACCCACGCCGCTATCGAGCTCAAGGTCATTACCGACCATCGACACCTGGCGCATGGCTTCTGGACCATTACCAATTAAGGTCGCACCCTTCACCGGCGCAGTAATTTTGCCGTCTTCAATTAAGTAGGCTTCACTGGTGGAGAATACAAACTTGCCGCTGGTGATATCCACTTGTCCGCCACCTAAGTTAGCGCAATAGATACCACGCTTGACCGAACGAATAATCTCGTCTGGCTCACTCTCACCGGCCAACATATAAGTATTGGTCATCCGTGGTAACGGCACATGCGCATAGGATTCACGACGGCCGTTACCGGTTGCCGCCACACCCATTAAACGGGCATTCATGCTGTCTTGCATATAACCGCGCAATACACCGTTTTCAATCAAAGTAGTGCACTGCGTTGGCGTGCCTTCATCGTCAATACTTAAAGAACCACGACGCCCAACCAGCGTGCCATCATCAACAATAGTGCAGAGCGACGATGCCACTTGCTGACCGACTTTACCGCTATAAGCTGAACTGCCTTTACGGTTGAAATCACCTTCCAAACCATGCCCCACCGCCTCATGCAGCAGCACCCCGCTCCAGCCTGGGCCGAGCACTACGGGTAAAGTGCCTGCCGGTGCGGCAATGGCTTCTAAATTAACTTGCGCTTGGCGCACGGCTTCACGGGCATAGCCCATGGCGCGATCATTCTCTAAGAAATAACGGTAATCAGTCCGACCACCGCCACCACTGCTGCCCCGCTCACGACGGCCATTGTGCTCAATAATCACGCTGACATTAAAGCGCACCAATGGGCGCACATCGGCTGCTAAACGACCATCTAAAGTCGCCACGAGCACTTGCTCCCAAGAGCCGGTCAAACTGACGGTGACTTGGCTGACACGCGGATCAAGAGCGCGTGTGGCTGCATCAATGTTTTTGAGTAGTGCTACTTTTTCTTCACGACTGATCACTTCCAACGGATTATCGGCTGGATATAAAGCCGTATGCGCCGTGCTTTGAATCGCAATCGGCTGCACGCGCTGACCCGCTTGCGCAATACTGCGCGAGGCCTGTGCGGCCTGTAACAATGCTGGCAGGGTTAAAGCGTTACTGTAAGAAAAACCGGTTTTCTCACCGGCCAGTGCACGCACACCCACGCCTTGATCAAGGCTAAAGCTGCCTTCTTTAACAATGCCTTCTTCTAGCACCCAGGCTTCAGAAATACGGTTTTGAAAATATAAATCAGCCGCATCAATACCCGGTCCAGCCAATTCGCTGAACACCGTGGATAACTGCTCTACATCGAGACCCGTGGGTGCCAGCAAAACTGCACTGGCGCTGGCTAACAAATCACTCATTGTGTGTCCTCTGTGTCTGCACGCGATAACTGCGCTACAGAAAATCGTTTATGTTGCCATACTGGCATGGCTTGACGAATAGCGGCTTGCTCGGCCTGTGCATAAGCATGCGTGATACAACCGGCACCTTGCGCTAACTCAGCTAACACCTTGCCCCATGCATCAATAATGACTGAATGGCCAAAGGTTTCACGCCCCAGCCCATGCACACCGCCTTGATTCGCCGCCAATATCAAGCACTGTGTTTCAATCGCTCGTGCGCGTAATAATACCTGCCAATGCGCCGCCCCAGTAACCGCGGTAAATGCTGAGGGTACGCTAATCAACTCCGCTCCTGCATCACGCAGTGCGCTATAGAGTTCAGGAAAGCGCAAATCGTAACAGATTGTCAGCCCCAAACGACCAACGGGGGTATCCACTAGCGTACAGGATTGCCCCTGCGCATAGCGTTCGGATTCGGTATAACGCCCCTGCTGATCAGCCACAGCGGCATCGAACAAATGCAGTTTATCGTAACGCGCGACACACTCGCCGAACGCATCGAACACCAAAGAGCTCGCGCAGGGTTTACCTGTTGTCTGCCCATCAGGCAACAACGGCAAGCTGCCACCCACAATCCATAAGCCGAGCTCGCGTGCTGCTTGTGCTAACCAAGGTAAGATGGGGCCGTGCTGCTGAGCTTCAAGGTGGGCAAGCGCCGCCGGATTAATTTTACCCATTGCCGCAAAATTTTCTGGTAACACTGCGAGGCGTGCACCCTGCTCAGCAGCCTGCTCTAACAAAGCTCGCGCCTGTGCAAGATTGCTGGCGATATCCTCGCCTGACACCATTTGAATAACGGCTACGCTCATCGAATGTGTTCTTCTCTATATTGGGTAACGGGCTGAATATTTTATGCCGCTTTACTGCATTTCGTTAACACAGCAGCGGACAACACAACTGCAAGATGGCTTATGCCATACTAGTGGGCTTCTGGTTATCCTATGTGCCTATGCCTCTCGATATCAACTTTTTACAGTGTTCGCACTGGCGACAAGCTATACAGCACGGCGACTTCCAGCGCGGCAAAGCCTACGCTGCACAAGGTCGCAGCACGGTATTGCATACCCAAGGCACCGTCTTAACCGCGCAGTGTAAAGGTTCGGCTGGACAAACTTACCTGCAAACTATTACGTTACTGGCAAAGACTGATCGTTACGATATCAATGGGCGTTGCTCGTGCTATGTCGGTTACAACTGCAAGCATGTCGTAGCGGCGCTGTTAACACTAGAACAGTTACAAGGCCAAGGCACGCCACCACCTCAGCTCGCCAGTTCAAGTCCATCCGCGACAGCAACGACACCTGCACCGAAGCTGCAGATCAGCGATGCACCGCTAACCCAACCTCAGCCACAACTGACCTTTGGCAGTGTGGCCGTGGAGCGCTATGACGCGCGCAGCAAACGCATGCTCAGCAGCATGCAACACCGCGCAGCATTGGCCTTTAATTACCATGGGCATCTTTGTAGCGGTAAAGCACAGGCGCAGTTTTTGGCGCACACAGGTCCTTATCAACGTTTACGTATTGTGCGTGATTTAGCCTTTGAGCAGCAGTGCCAGCAACAGCTCAAAGCCCTCGGCTGGCACAATGCTTTGCGGCGCAGCGATGCAGTGCCCGAAAGTGCTGGCGATGCGTATGAATTAGCCAGCGAAGCCGCTTGGCTGCACTTTATGCAGCAACCGTTGGATCAGTTACGCGCGCAAGACTGGCAAATCATTATGCTGCCGTCGTTTCAATTTAATCTACTACCCATTGCCGGCTGGCATGCCACGCTGGAGGAATCTGCGGGGCAGGATTGGTTTGCGATGGCGCTGGATATTGAAGTGGCGGGGCAATCTATCAGCCTGCTACCGATTTTATTACAGCTGATGCGCCAATCTCCCAAACTGTTGGATACCCATTATTTAGCCCAGCGTGACGATAACGACGTCATAGTGGTGCATATCGCTAAGCTAGGCCGTCGAGTGGCATTGCCCTACGCGCGTATCCGCCCCGTCCTGCAAACACTGGGTGAACTCTATATTCGCGAAGCGCTCACCGATGAGCAAACCTTACGTCTTCCACGTCAAGAAGCTGCTCGCATCGCACAGCTGCAAGCGCAAGGCATTGAATGGCATGGCGGCGAGGCGATTCAAGCGTTAGCCCAACGCCTTGCCCAACCTTTACCCCACCGCTGCGCTAT
>CANRHT010000114.1 GCA_947630465.1 uncultured Pseudomonadaceae bacterium | reverse complement strand
CCAGCAGCTTTTACTCATACCAGTGTCGCATTGCGTGACGCGTTGCTTGCTGTGAGCATCCCATTCTTCGAAGTGCACCTCTCTAATGTGCACAAGCGCGAACATTTTCGTCACCATTCCTACTTCTCCGATGTGGCAGTAGGTGTGATTTGCGGTCTAGGCGCGAGCGGTTACCGTTTTGCTTTAGACGCAGCTTTTGAACACATTAAATAATTAATCTCTTAAATTTGGAGTCACGCTCAATGGATATTCGTAAAGTTAAAAAGCTCATTGAATTACTAGAAGAGTCTGGTATTGATGAATTAGAAATTCACGAAGGCGAAGAGTCCGTTCGTATCAGCCGTCACAGCAAGCAAGTTGCACAACAGCCGGTCTATGCACAAGCACCGCAAGCGGCTGCACCCGCACCTGTTGCTGCCGCCGCCGAGCCAGAAGCACCCTCATGCCCTAAATACACCGGCACCGTAGCGCGTTCACCTATGGTCGGTACCTTCTACCGCGCAGGTTCGCCAACAGCTGATGATTTCGTCGCTGTCGGTCAAACTGTGAAAAAAGGTGATGTACTGTGCATCGTTGAAGCCATGAAAATGATGAACCACATTGAAGCCGAAGTGGGTGGCGTGATTGATTCAATCCTCGTCGACAATGGTCAGCCGGTTGAGTATGACCAACCTTTATTCACCATTGTCTAACTGACTAGGAGTTTACAATGTTGGAAAAAGTTCTGATTGCTAACCGCGGCGAAATTGCTTTGCGCGTGATTCGTGCCTGTAAAGAGTTAGGTATCAAAACAGTAGCGGTGTATTCAACAGCAGACCGCGAGTTGATGCACTTATCTTTAGCGGATGAAACGGTATGTATTGGCCCGGCACCGGGTGCACTGTCGTACTTAAATATCCCAGCGATTATTGCTGCCGCTGAAGTGACAGGTGCTACTGCAATTCACCCAGGCTACGGTTTCTTAGCAGAAAACGCTGACTTTGCTGAACAGGTTGAAAACTCTGGCTTTGCTTTTGTTGGACCCAGTGCATCGGTCATTCGTTTGATGGGTGACAAGGTCTCTGCAAAAGCCGCCATGATCGCGGCTGGCGTACCTGTTGTTCCAGGTTCTGAAGGTGCATTACCTGAAGATCCTGAACAAGCTTTAGCCATTGCGCGCGAAGTGGGTTACCCGGTGATCATCAAAGCCTCAGGCGGCGGTGGTGGACGTGGTATGCGTGTGGTTAATAAAGAAGAAGATTTAATTCGTGCGGCAGAATTGACCCGTAACGAAGGTGCACAAATCTTTGGTAACCCCATGGTCTACTTGGAAAAATACTTGGGTAATCCGCGCCACGTGGAAGTTCAAGTATTAGCTGACGGGCAGGGCAATGCGATTCATTTAGGTGATCGTGACTGTTCATTGCAACGTCGTCACCAAAAAGTGATTGAAGAAGCGCCAGCACCTTTCATTGATGAAGAAGCGCGTCAGCGTGTGTACGCACGTTGTATCAAAGCCTGTAAAGAAATCGGTTATCGTGGTGCCGGTACTTTTGAATTCCTGTATGAAGATGGACGTTTCTACTTTATTGAAATGAACACTCGTATTCAGGTTGAGCACCCGATCACTGAGATGATTACCGGTGTTGATATCGTTAAAGAAATGCTCAGCATTGCAGCGGGTAATAAGCTGTCAATCAAGCAAGAAGATATCAAAATGTCGGGTCACTCGATTGAGTGCCGCATCAACGCTGAAGACCCGGATAACTTCATGCCAAGCCCAGGCTTAGTGAAGCACTTTCATGCGCCAGGCGGTAACGGTGTGCGGGTTGATACGCACCTGTACAGTGGTTACACGGTACCACCTAACTATGACTCACTGATTGGTAAGGTGATTACTTGGGGTGCAACACGTGAAGAGTCGATGGCACGGATGCGCAATGCGCTGGATGAAATCGTGATTGATGGCATCAAAAGTAATGTGCCGTTACACCGTGATTTGTTGACTGACAAAGGTTTCTGCACAGGTGGTGTGAATATTCACTATCTTGAGAAGAAACTGGGTATGCAATAAGCATTACGCTGCACACAAAAAAGCCGATCTGAGTATCGGCTTTTTTGTGTCTGCTGTTTTTGTATATAGGCTACGAATGATAGCAGCAGGCGCTGTAGATTAGCGTCCACGCAAAAAGAGCTTGTCGAGTTCATCCATGCCCAGTTGTGTCCATGTTGGGCGGCCGTGGTTGCACTGACCGCTGCGTTCGGTGGTTTCCATATCACGTAGCAGGGCGTTCATTTCAATCAGTGTCAGGCGTCTATTGGCGCGCACTGCGCCATGGCATGACATGGTGGCCAGCAGTTCGTTGGTATGTGCTTGAATTTTATCACTGGTGCCGTATTCCATCAGATCCGTTAAAACATCTCGAACGAGTTCGGCAGCGTCGGCTTGTTTAAGCAGTGCTGGAATTTGCCGGATGGCTAAGCTTTCTGGCCCGAGCTCTTGCAGTTCAAAGCCGAGCTGGATAAACCATTGCGTATGTTGTGCGGCGCAATCCACTTCACGCGCACTGAGGGCTAAGGTTTCGGGGACTAAGAGCGGCTGGCCGCGTAAGCCTTCGTCTGCCATTGCCAGCTTTAAACGTTCATACATCACGCGCTCATGGGCGGCATGCATATCAACGAGGATCAATCCGTGTTGGTTTTCTGCAAGGATATAAATACCTTTGAGCTGAGCGATAGCAAAGCCTAAAGGTGGAATCTCTTCTGAGCTGTGCTCGGCTACTTGCGCTAAAGGTTCCGCAAAAGCTTTATAGGCCGCTTGATAGTTTTCCGGTGGGCGCGTGGCCGGTGCAGGCGGCTGGCTAAAGCTGCCTTGACTAAAGCTGCTGGGCTGCGCTCTGTGCGCAAAAGTCGGTTGTGGGTTGGGCGCCGTGTTGAGTTGAATATGACCTTGGGGGCCAAACTCACCGGCCTCCAAACCACTGACCACCGCTGGCTGAGTATGCAAGTGTAGTGTGCTAGTGGGTTCGGTATTATCGTCGGGGCGTATGTCAGCAATCGCACGGTGCAGTGTGCCGTATAAAAAATCATGCACACTGCGGTTTTCACGAAAGCGCACTTCATGCTTGGTGGGGTGCACGTTGACATCGACAGCACCAGGATCAAGTTCTAGGAACAATACAAAAGCTGGATGACGACCGCCGTACATCACATCACGATAGGCTTGACGCACCGCATGACTGACTAAACGATCACTGACGATGCGACCGTTGACATAAAAGTGTTGCATATCAGCTTTGCTGCGCGAAAAAGTCGGTAAGCCCACCCAGCCCCACAGGTGTAAACCATTGCGCTCGACGTTAATGGGCATTGCTTGCTCAAGAAAACTATCGCCGCAGACGGCGGCAATACGCCGAGCTTGAGATGCCTCATCCGGCGCAGGGTGCAGTGCAAGAATGGTTTTACCATTATGGCGCA
Organism: uncultured Pseudomonadaceae bacterium; assembly: GCA_947630465.1. Lineage (GTDB taxonomy): Bacteria > Pseudomonadota > Gammaproteobacteria > Pseudomonadales > Pseudomonadaceae > Denitrificimonas. The sequence goes on along the minus strand of CANRHT010000114.1, from coordinate 2,466 downwards.
GGTGAAAAGCGACATCAAAACGCGCCAACGCCATGCGTTTGATCACATCTTGCAGGTGATCAAATTCGGTTTTATCGGTGCGTAAAAACTTACGTCGTGCTGGTGTGTTAAAAAACAGGTCACAAACTTCAACCGTAGTGCCGACGGGGTGGGCGGCAGGCTGGACGCGCGGTTGCATATCACGGCCTTCCGCTTCGACCTGCCAAGCTTGCTCAGCATCAGCGGTGCGAGAAGTTAGGGTGAGGCGTGAGACTGAGCTGATAGACGCCAGTGCTTCACCGCGAAAGCCGAGGCTTGCAACACCTTCTAAGTCATCCAAAGCGGCAATTTTACTGGTGGCATGCCGCGCCAGCGCTAAGGGCAGTTGATCAGCCGCAATGCCGTGACCGTCATCTCTGATTTGTAAGCGTTTGATGCCGCCGAGCTCAACGTCAATATCGATGCGCTTGGCGCCTGCATCAAGGCAGTTTTCGAGCAATTCTTTGGCCACGGATGAAGGTCTTTCGACCACTTCACCCGCAGCAATTTGGTTGGCTAAGCGCGGGCTCAGTAGGTGAATGGCACGCAGATCAGTCATTGTTTTCCTTATTGCCCCGCTAATGTGGTCGCAGGGATTGTCAGTATTTGTCCTACTTTAAGTACGTCGCTGCGCAGCTTATTGCTGGAGCGCAGTTGGGTGACAGTGACCTGATAACGCTGGGCGAGTAAGGACACACTTTCGCCTGAGCGTACGACGTGCTCGCGCGGGCCTATGGCTAGCTTGCCAGAGTCACGTAGCCAAGCTACGTAACTGCCCGGCGGTGGATTTTGTTGGAAGAAACCACGAATACCCTGATGGATCGAGCGGGCTAAGGCTTGCTGGTGCGAGCGGTTGGCGAGTTTTTTGGACTCGCCAGGGTTACTGATAAAGCCGGTTTCGACCAAGATCGAGGGCATATCAGGTGATTTCAGCACCATAAAGCCGGCTTGTTCAACGCGTTTTTTATGCAGCGGTGTAATACGGCCCATATTGCTTAAGACTTTTTGGCCAACATCGAGGCTGGATGAGAGCGAGGCAGTCATCGACAGATCGAGTAATACGCCCGCCAGCATGGCATCTTTATCGTCAAGCTTTACATTGCCAGCGCCACCAATTAAGTCGGAGCGGTTTTCGCTGTCCGCCAACCAACGCGCTGTTTCTGAAGTCGCACCGCTGTCAGATAAAGCAAACACCGATGCGCCAAAGGCGGCCGCACGTGGCGCAGCATCCGCGTGGACAGACACAAATAAATCAGCACCTTTTTTACGGGCAATTTCTGTACGACGACGCAGCGGAATAAAGTAGTCACCGGTGCGCACCAGTTCAGCGCGGAAACCTTTTTCAGCATTGATTTGTCGTTGCAGTTCTTGGGCAATTTTTAACACGATATCTTTTTCACGCAAGCCACCAGGGCCTATTGCGCCGGGGTCTTCGCCACCGTGTCCAGCATCGATCGCAATAACAATATCACGCTTACTGGACGCTGGTAGATTGCTCAGTTTTGGTGTTTGTGGACGCAGCACTGGCGCAGTAATCGGCTGCTGTATAGGTTGATTGGTTACCGCGCTGGGAGCGTTATCAAATAAGTCCACCACTAAACGGTGACCATATTGCTGATTGGGCGTTAGCGTGAAACTTTTCGGTGTGACTTGCTCGGAGATATCTAAAACAATGCGCAACTCATCCGTTTCACGGTGGGCGCTACGCACTTCAGTGATGGGTGATTTGCCACCGGTTAGGCCACTCAGTTGGGTGGAGAGCTTGGTTTTTTTGATATCAATAACGATACGGTCAGGTGCGCTCAGGGTGAATACGTTGTGCTCAATCGGGCCAGTGAGGTCAAACACGAGGCGCGTATTGTCGGGTGCACGCCAGAGGCGCACACTGTTAATTTGCGTCATAGCAAAGGCTTGCACAGGTAAAATAATGCAAACAAGTAAAGCAATAATGAACGATTGACGGCGCACGGATAACCTCGCTATGTGATTAAGTCGGTGATTAAGTTGGGGTGCTTAAAGCAGCGCACCAACTTTCGCCACGTGTGCTATGCGCTAATAATCGCACAATTCGCCCATCATTATGAGCTTTTATCGTGATTTCAAGGTCAGGTTGGGGTAAATAACCTTTTCCTTGCTGTGGCCATTCAATTAAGCACAGATCATCGTCAGCAAAATAGTCACGAATGCCTAAGTATTCCAACTCTTCTGGGTCAGCGAGGCGGTATAAATCAAAGTGCCAAGCGCGTATTGCGTCTATTTCGTAAGGTTCAACTAAAGTGAAGGTGGGGCTTTTTACCGCACCCTGGTGGCCTAAGCCTTGGATGATACCGCGCGATAAGGTGGTTTTTCCGGCACCTAAATCACCTTCTAAAAAAATTAGACCATGCCCTGCCGTTTGAGCGGCAATGGCGTGCCCTAAACGCGTCATGGCGTCTTCATCTTTCATAT
>CANRHT010000113.1 GCA_947630465.1 uncultured Pseudomonadaceae bacterium | reverse complement strand
GGCTCACCTTGGCCGTCTTGAATGGCCGCAGCGATCAGCTGTAAGGGCTTAATACTGGTTAAAATTTGCACCTGCGCTTGAGCGCTGATACTCCATAGGGCGAGATAACTGATCAGCAAGAAACGAAACACTGCGATACACTCCAAAGACAAAGAGTTATATAATAACGTCTCTTTAAAAAGGATGCTGCTGTTATGTTAAAAACATCCACAGTGTGTGAGTCACACCAACATCATCACTGCATCAATCAAGCCCTTGAGTCGGCTGAAGATGTCTGTGCGCAACGCGGTGTGCGTTTGACGCCTTTGCGCAAGCGCGTGCTGGAGTTGGTTTGGCAAAGCCATAAGCCGCTGGGTGCCTACGATATTTTAGAAGTGCTCAGTCGTGAAGATGGCCGCCGTGCTGCGCCACCGACGGTGTACCGTGGTTTAGATTTTTTATTAGAGAATGGTTTGATTCATCGGCTGGCTTCGCTCAATGCCTACATTGGTTGCAGTCATCCAGAAGTGGTTCATGAAGGTTATTTTATGATTTGCAAAGAGTGCAATAACGCCTATGAGTTGGTGCAGCACAGCGCCATTGATACGGCGATTAGCAGTGAGGCACAGCAGATGGGCTTCACTGTGGAAACACAAATGGTGGAAATTCTTGGCACCTGTGCTGCCTGTCGAGAGGCCGCATGAGCGCTACCTTATTACGTGCTGAGCATTTAAATTTAACTCTGTCTGAGCAAAGCGTGCTGGCCGATGTCAGTTTGCAAATTGCCGCCGGTGAGATTGTGACCTTGGTGGGGCCCAATGGCTCAGGTAAAACCTCACTGGTGCGTGTGCTGCTGGGTTTGTTAGCGCCCGATACGGGTAGCGTCTGGCGTGCGCCGCAGTTACGCATTGGTTATATGCCGCAAAAACTGGAAGTGCATGCCACTTTGCCTTTGTCGGTGCTGCGTTTTTTACGCTTAGTACCCGGTGTCAGTCGTGAACAAGTGATTGCGGCGCTGACGGAAGTGGGGGCGGTTAAAGTGCTCAACAGTCCGCTGCAGCGTATCTCTGGTGGTGAATTACAGCGCGTGTTGCTGGCGCGCGCGTTATTGCGTAAACCGCAATTATTGGTGCTCGATGAGCCGGTGCAAGGCGTTGACGTCAATGGTCAGCTGGAGTTGTACCATTTGATTGGCCAACTGCGTGATCGTTATGGCTGTGGCGTGTTGATGATTTCCCATGATTTGCATTTGGTGATGCGCGCCACCGATCGGGTGATTTGCTTAAATCGCCACGTGTGCTGCTCAGGATTGCCGGAACAAGTCAGCAATGATCCCGCTTTTGTTGAGCTGTTTGGCTCGCGTGCGGCCAGTGATCTGGCGGTCTATCACCATGATCACGACCATAAACATGATTTGCATGGCTGCGTATTAACCCCAAAATCTCACCAACATGGGCCGGACTGCACACATGCCTGATTTTCTTTTATATGCTTTATGCGCAGGACTACTCTTGGCGGTGGTGGCCGGCCCTTTAGGTGCTTTTGTGGTGTGGCGACGCATGGCTTATTTTGGCGACACTTTGGCGCACTCGGCGCTGTTTGGGGTGGCGCTGGGCTTGCTGTTTGATATTAATCTGGCGTTAGCTGTGATTGTTGGCTGCTTATTGCTGGCCTTTGTTTTAGTCGCATTGCAACGTCGGCAGCCGTTAGCTTCAGATACTATTTTAGGGATTTTAGCGCACAGTACCTTATCGCTTGGTTTGGTCACGCTAAGTTTTATGGAGTCGGTGCGCGTTGACTTAATGGGCTATTTATTTGGTGATTTGCTGGCCGTGAGCGCTATGGATTTAGTCTGGATCGGTGCAGGTAGTGCGCTAGTGCTGGTGTGCATGATTGCTTTGTGGCGACCCTTATTGGCGATTACCGTGCATGAGGAATTGGCCGAGGTCGAAGGCTTGCCGGTGGCTAAGTTGCGTTTGGTGCTCATGGTGCTGATGGCGTTGGTGATTGCCGTGGCAATGAAAATTGTCGGCGTACTGCTGATCACCTCGCTACTGATTATTCCTGCAGCCGCAGCGCAGCGTCATGCGCGTAGCCCAGAGCAAATGGCCATTGGTGCCAGCCTGCTGGGGATGCTGGCGGTCTGTGCCGGTTTAGCCATGTCATGGCATTTAGATACGCCGGCCGGACCTTCAATTGTGGTGTGTGCCGCAGCGTTATTCTTGCTTAGCTTTGCTGTACCGCAGCGGCGTTAAGTGCTTGATACAATTGAACTGCAGTACTGATCTAGAGTCCAATAATCGTCTTAATTCATTCAATATATGCTCGACATATTAAGGATATACACAATGCGCAAAGCATTAGCCGTCTCTCTCATAACCGCATTTTCTTGCGCCACGGTAGCCTGTGCTGCGGTCAATACGCCTGCTCCGCAACAAGAGCTGCGCAGTGTTGCTGACTTTCCTGAGGCACAAGCAGGGCAAGCACGCCATGTGATTTGGTTGGCAGAAACAAACAATGAAGAGCTGCTCAAGGTGGAAATTGTCCCGGGCAAACTCATGCAAACCGATTGCAACACGCGCGGCTTAATGGGTAACTTTACCGCACAAGACTTAGCAGGTTGGGGTTACACCTACTACGAGTTGGATGACGTTGACGGACCTGTCGCAACCATGATGGCGTGTCCTGATGACACTCTGACTGAAGCCTTTGTGCCCGTGCAGGGCGATAACTTCACCGTGCGTTACAACAGCAAGTTGCCGATTGTGGTGTATGCGCCTGAGGATGTTGAAGTGCGCTACCGCGTGTGGACTGGCAGCCAAGAGTTGCACAAAGCCATTATCCAGTAACAGTGTGCTATGCGTATGGCGAGCGCTTAAATGCTTGCCATGCAGATCTTGATTGAGCCGTTCCTTCTGCATCATTCGCCAGCAGTGTAGACTGCCTGTTGTTTTGGTGTTCAAGGGATATTCTATGTCACGATTTATAGGTCGCAACGCTGTGTTGTGCAGCATGTTTTTGCTGTTAAGCGCATGTCAGAGCGCTGCGCCGCAGTTTTCACAGCCGATCGTTGATGAGTTTGCCGTCGCTGAAGTGGTGTTTGCGACACATCTAGCGGCGCAGCAGTTGGATGCCGCGGGCGTGCAGTTACAGGACTTGCGCGATAAGTATCCCGAACAACCCAGCGTGCAAGAATTACAACAACGTTTAGCGGATGCTTGGCTCGCGCGAGGTGAGCAGGCGCTGCACAATGCCGATATTGATGCGGCCAGTGCGGCGTTAATTGAAGCCAAACGTTTGTTGCCGCAAGCTCCGGCGCTCACGCAAGGATTAAGCCGTGCCTTAGCCGCAGCGCAAGCACCTGTGGTTAAGCCTGTCGTTGCAGCGCCTGCGCCGCTTAAAAAACCAGTAGCGCGCAAACCTGTGCGAACACAACCCTCGGCGCCCATCTCGCAGCCAGTTACCCCTGTTGTGCAGGACGTTGTTGCTCCAGCCACTGTTGATCAGCCGGTTGCACAAGTACCTGTAACACCGTCGCGCCCTACGAGCAAAGCGCGCATTATTAATACCGATGCCGACTTTACCCTGATCCCTATGCCGATGTTAAATGCGCGCAATGATCATCAGTTAGGGCGTCTGCTTGATAAAGTGGCAGCTGATGTGGTGAGTTTTCGCGCCATAGTCACCATCGAAGTGGCGGATACCCGAGATTTTCATTGGGTCGCGACTTTGCTGAACGCGCGTGTTAATAAGCTAGATGCCAACTTTAAACCTCGTTTACAGGAAGTACGCCGCAGCGAAACACCGGCACAGCTGATGATTACACCCAATCGATCACTGTAAAATGATCTAACGATAGAATTTAAAAGAACTTTTAATGCTAAGCAATGCTGGGCACACTAGCGCAATGCGTTGCTCCAACAAGGTTATCCTGTGATTAAATTCCACGATGTGCATAAAGCCTATCCCGTCCACGGGCAAAGTATTGTCGCGCTCCAGCCAACCAGCCTAGAAGTGCAACCTGGTGAGATTTTTGGTCTGATTGGTCATTCAGGGGCGGGTAAAAGTACCTTGCTGCGCTTGATTAATCGCCTCGAAGAACCCAGTGGTGGGCGCATTGTTGTGGATGCTGTGGATGTGACTGCGCTGGATGCGCAAGGTTTGCGCCGTTTTCGTCAGCGCGTGGGGATGATTTTTCAGCATTTTAATTTGCTCTCCTCAAAAACCGTCGCCGACAATGTGGCGATGCCGTTAAAGCTGGCAGGAGAGTTGAGCAAAACACAGATTCAACAGCGTGTGACTGAACTATTAGCGCGCGTTGGTTTGAGTGACCACGCCAATAAATATCCAGCACAGTTGTCGGGCGGACAAAAGCAGCGCGTGGGTATTGCACGCGCACTGGCGACTGATCCAAAAATTTTGCTCTGCGATGAAGCCACCAGTGCACTGGATCCACAAACCACTGGTCAAGTCTTACAACTGCTGGCGCAGATCAATCGCGAATTGGGTTTAACCATCGTATTGATCACCCATGAAATGGATGTGATTCGTCGTGTCTGTGATCGTGTCGGCGTGATGGATGGCGGGGTGATTGTCGAAACAGGTTTGGTCAGTGAGGTGTTTTTACATCCGCAACACCCCACCACACAGCGTTTTGTCCAAGAGTCTGAAGGTGATGCTGAGCTGACGCTAGAGGAAGAATACCAACACGTCAGTGGCCGTCTTGTTCGTTTAACCTTCCTTGGCGAAACCACCTATGCGCCTTTGTTAGGGCAAGTGGCACGCGATACCGGAGTGGATTACAGTATTTTGGCTGGGCGCATTGGTCGCATTAAAGATCAACCCTGTGGTCAGCTGACTTTAGCCTTGACCGGCGGGAAGGAGCTGCTGGCTGAACAACAATTGCGCGCTGCGGGTGTGCATGTCGAGGTGTTACGCGCATGAATGAATTGTTGATAAATATTGATTGGTATGAGATTTGGCAGGCGACGCTCGATACCTTATTGATGCTGGGCGGCTCATTGCTGTTTACCGTGATTTTAGGTCTACCGGTGGGCATTGTGTTGTTTTTAGTCGGGCCGCGGCAGATGTTTGCCAACCCTGCGCTGTATACGCTGCTGTCATTTGTGGTGAATGTGCTGCGTTCGTTGCCTTTTATTATTTTATTGATTGTGATGATCCCGATTACCGTAGTGATGACGGGGACCTCCTTGGGTGTGGCTGGCGCAATTCCGCCGTTGGTGATTGGTACGACACCGTTTTTTGCGCGCTTGGTGGAAACCGCTTTGCGTGAAGTGGATCGCGGGATTATCGAAGCCACGCAAGCGATGGGTGCGAGCACGCGGCAGATTATTTTCAATGCCTTATTGCCAGAAGCACGCCCCGGTATTATTGCGGCGACTACGGTTACGGCGATTACCTTGGTGTCCTATACGGCGATGGCGGGCGTGGTCGGCGCAGGGGGCTTGGGTGACTTGGCGATTCGTTTTGGTTACCAGCGTTTTCAAACGGATGTGATGGTGGTGACTGTTGTTTTACTGCTGTTGTTGGTGCAGGTATTACAGAGTGTGGGTGATCGTCTTGTGTTACGGTTTTCAAGAAAGTAGCGCTCAGTCATAACGGTTGAGCGTGGTATTAATAGGTTTGTTTTGGAGTATGACCATGAAAAAAACTTTACTAGCGTTAGCCGCATTAAGCGTATTTGCTGTGCAGGCTGAGCCATTGCAAGTTGCAGCAACACCGGTGCCGCATGCTGAGATTCTTGAGTTCTTAAAGCCGAGCTTAGCGGCGCAAGGCGTGGAGTTGGAGGTTAAAGTCTTTACCGATTATGTGCAGCCCAACGTGCAAGTGGCGGAAGGTCGTTTAGATGCGAACTTCTTCCAGCACCAGCCCTACTTGGATGAGTTCAATAAAACTAAAGGCACGACACTGATTAGTGTCGCCGGGGTACATATTGAGCCGTTTGGTGCATATTCCAGCAAAATTAAAGAGCTGGATGACCTGAAAAAAGGTGCCAGCGTTGTGATTCCTAATGATGCGACTAACGGTGGTCGTGCGTTATTACTGCTGCAAAC
>CANRHT010000112.1 GCA_947630465.1 uncultured Pseudomonadaceae bacterium | reverse complement strand
AGCTCAGCTGGATAGAGTACTCGGCTACGAACCGAGCGGTCGGAGGTTCGAATCCTCCTGAGTCCACCATATTAAAAGTCTAGAGATAATCTGGAATTTTATGTAACACCAGTAGTGATCTGGATAAACACTAAGTGGACTCATAGCTCAGCTGGATAGAGTACTCGGCTACGAACCGAGCGGTCGGAGGTTCGAATCCTCCTGAGTCCACCATATTAAAAAAGCCTGCATTTATTGCAGGCTTTTTTTTGCCTAAATTTTACTGATTTAAAGTTAAGTTAAAATTTAAGGTCATGGTACGCAGCCATGTTCATCAAAGCGCACGCTGCGCTTGCGATTTTTATCACTGCGATACACAGCCTGAGTCAGCTTGCCCTGGCTGTTTTGCGATAAAGCTTTACCAAACATGCTATCGACTTCGGCGCGGCTCATACCGCTTTTAACCTGTTTGCGTACTAAATCGGTGCGGCGTTGGCTTGGATTGAAGTCGCCGCAAGGATGATTGTCGTCCTTGATCACGGTCACGCGGGTTGGGTTGCGCTTTGCTGTGCCTAATGCTTGCTTGATCTGCTGCTGAGGCAATGCTTGGATGGTCATGGGTGCTGCGATATGTTGCTGTTCTTGTGTGTGCGTGTTGGAGCACGCTCTGTCGCTGAAAGTAACAGTGCCGAGGCTGTTGGTGCATTTGTAGATCGGCGTTGCGGCATGTGTGCAGGCTGTGTGCAGTGCAGCGCTCAATAGACCGATGTATATAGAAGTGCGCATGGCTGTCATCCTTACTGTATTGACCTTTAAACGGCAAAATCCATTGCCGACTCCTAATACAGTGTAGAAGCGCTTGTCGAAAAATCCAGTGCTCCAGTTGAGCAGGCTGCTGCTGACTGCTAATAGGTAGGGCAAAGCAGGGCTGTAGTGCTATTATTATTGGTTTTTACACGCGTAAAATTATATGAGCTGTTATTTATAACAGCGCAGCAGCGGCTGCTATCGCAATCTTGCATGTCTAATCAGTCCTTTGCGCTGTGTTAACGCAAAGGTGGAGTACCTCATTTATGTCTGAAGTTGAAGAGAGAAAACCCCAAGATCGCCTTTATGAGCGTTTATCTCAGGTTATTGAGCTCTTGCAACGGCATCGACTGATTGAGGAAAGGGTTGCACAGCAAGGCAGTGATCAGCAAGAGCGGGTGGATGCCTTGGTGCAACAGCAGCACTTAGCTGAGTTGCAGGGTAAGTTGGCTGAGTTACACCCTGCCGATATTGCTTATATTCTCGAAGCCTTGCCGCTGGAAGATCGTTTGACGGTATGGCAGTTGGTTCGCGCAGAAAGTGATGGGGATATTCTGTTAGAAGTCTCCGATTCGGTGCGTGAAACGCTGATTGCCGATATGGACGCACATGAGATTATCGCCGCCGCTAAAGATCTTGATGCTGATGAGTTGGCCGACTTAGCACCTGAGTTGCCGCGTGACGTGGTGCAAGGCTTGATGGAGTCGCTGGATGAGCAGCAACGTGAGCGCGTGCAGTCAGCGTTGTCCTACGAGGACGAGCAGGTCGGTGCCATCATGGACTTTGAGATGGTGACCATTCGCGAAGATGTCACGCTTGAAGTGGTACTGCGTTACTTGCGTCGTGTCAAAGAGTTGCCTGATCAAACTGATAAGCTCTTTGTGGTTGATATGGCAGGGATTCTTAAAGGAGTGTTGCCGATCAAGCGCTTGCTGGTCAATGATCCTGAGCGCATGGTGCATGAAGTGATGGCTGATGATCCTGTTACTTTTTCCCCGGATGAGGATGGTTCTTTTGCTGCGCAAGCCTTTGAGCGTTATAACTTGGTTTCTGCACCTGTTATTGAGAAAAGTGGCAAGTTGATCGGCCGTTTAACCGTTGATGAAATGGTTGACTTGATTCGTGAAGAATCAGAAAGCGAAGTGTTAAGCCGTGCCGGTCTGCGTGAAGAAGAAGATATTTTTGCCTCGGTATGGAAATCCTTACAAAACCGCTGGGCGTGGCTGGCGATTAACTTAATTACTGCCTTTGTAGCCTCGCGAGTCATTGGTTTATTTGAAGATTCAATTGAAAAGCTCGTCGCTTTGGCCGCTTTAATGCCGATTGTTGCGGGTATTGGTGGTAATTCAGGTAATCAAACCATCACTATGATTGTGCGGGCGATGGCTTTGGACCAATTATCAACCGGTAATAGCTCGCGTTTGCTGCGTAAAGAACTGGGTGTCGCTTTTATTAATGGGGTGATCTGGGGCAGTGTGATTGGTTTTGTCGCGTGGCTGCTGTATGACAGTGCTTCGTTAGGCTTGGTGATGACTGCTGCGATGGTCCTGAACTTATTGCTCGCGGCGCTGATGGGTGTGTTAATCCCTATGACGATGGTGCGTTTAGGTCGCGATCCAGCTTTGGGCTCAAGTGTCTTGATTACGGCAATGACGGATAGCGGTGGTTTCTTTATCTTCTTGGGTCTAGCAACGGTATTTTTATTATAAGAGGTTAGGGTGCTTACATTGGGCGAAAAATAGCCGTATAAAGCATTCTAGTGTTGCTAATAGGGTCAGATTCGCGTTAGTGTCTCAACGTTTTAGCTACTATTTGCTGACTCTTTAGTCAGTTGCGGTCTACATTTAAATAACAATATTGCCACTGCAATTCAGTGATGATGGAGCTGGTATGACTTCTCAAGAACTCCTGCTTGAAGGTGTTGAACTCATGTTGTTTGGCATGGGTCTGGTATTTTTATTCTTAGTACTACTGATTTTTTGTATTCGTGTGATGTCTTTTGTGATTGAGCGTTTAGCGCCTGAAGAAGGACACACAGCCTTAGCTGTACCTGCTAAAACAGACACCCTGCAAGTCGTTGATGCAGATACTTTGCAAGCTATGCAAATCGCCATTAAACAACACCGCGCCCGTCGCGGTTGAGTGTACCCATACGGAGTTTTCCTGATGACTGCGACAAAGCCACTCGGTATTACTGACGTTGTATTACGTGATGCTCACCAATCTATTTTAGCGACCCGTGTTCGTTTAGACGATATGCTGCCGATTGCCGGCAAGCTCGATCAGGTTGGTTTTTGGTCGGTTGAATCTTGGGGCGGTGCAACCTTTGACTCCTGTATCCGTTATTTAGGTGAAGACCCGTGGGAGCGTATCCGTGCCTTGAAGAAAGCGATGCCTAATACGCGTCAGCAAATGTTACTGCGTGGTCAGAATTTATTAGGCTACCGTCACTATGCTGATGATGTGGTTGATGCCTTTGTTGAGCGTGCCGCGGTCAATGGTGTTGATGTGTTCCGCGTCTTTGATGCGATGAATGATCCACGCAACCTTGATCGTGCCTTAAAAGCAGTGAAGGCCAACGGCAAGCACGCGCAAGGGACCATCTCCTATACCACCAGCCCTGTGCACAATATGCAGATGTGGGTTGATTTGGCTAAGCAGATTGAAGATCTGGGTGCTGATTCGATTGCCATTAAAGATATGGCCGGTATTTTGACGCCCTATGTGGCTTTTGAGTTGGTCAGCAAATTAAAAGCCAGCTTATCAATTCCAATTCATATGCAGTGCCACGCTACGGCAGGCTTGTCCTCTGTAGCGATTTTAAAAGCGGTAGAGGCGGGTATTGATAACGTCGATACCTCGATTTCCTCCATGTCGATGACGTACGGCCATTCGCCAACCGAGTCTGTGGTAGCGATGTTCCAAAACACCGAACACGACACCGGGCTTGATCTGTTGTTGCTGGAAGAAGTGTCAGCGTACTTTCGTGAAGTGCGTAAAAAATACGCCAAATTTGAAGGCTCGCTCAAAGGCGTTGATTCACGCATTCTCGTCGCGCAAGTGCCGGGCGGAATGTTGACTAACATGGAAGGCCAGCTCAAAGAGCAGGGCGCAGCCGATAAGTTTGATGAAGTATTGGCTGAAATTCCGCGGGTACGTGAAGATTTAGGCTTTATTCCGCTGGTCACCCCGACTTCACAGATTGTCGGTACACAGGCGGTGATTAACGTATTAACAGGCGAGCGTTATAAATCAATTACCAAAGAAACCGCCGGTGTTTTAAAAGGTGAGTACGGCGCAGCGCCTGCGCCTTTTAATGCTGAGTTACAAGCGCGAGTGCTGGATGGTGCTGAAGCTATTACGTGCCGCCCTGCAGATTTGCTGGAAAACGAAGTGGATAAGCTCACCAGTGAGTTAACTGCTTTAGCGAAGGAAAATAATATTCGTCTTGCCGATGACGTGATTGATGATGTGTTGACCTATGCTTTATTCCCACAAATTGGGCTTAAGTTCTTAGAAAATCGTGATAATCCTGATGCCTTTGAGCCGGTACCGACAGGTCAGGAAGTGCTCGGTGGTCAGAGTGAGGGGCCGCAAGCCTATACCGTTGAAGTCAACGGCCAAACCTTTGTCGTGCAAGTCAATGACGGTGGTGACATTGAAGGCTTGAAGCCGATCGGTGAAGCCGCTGCTTGTGCTCCGGTTGCCGTGCCTGAGGGTGGTGGTGATCCACAGGGCGCGCCGTTAGCCGGTAATATCTTTAAGGTATTGATCAAGCCAGGGCAGCCGGTTGAAGAAGGTGATGTCGTTATTATTTTAGAAGCCATGAAAATGGAAACTGAAATTCGTGCGTTCCGCCGCGGTGTGATTGGCAGCGTCAACGTCAAAGTTGGTGATGCTGTCTCAGTGGGCGATAGCTTGCTGACCATAGCTTGAGGGTTTGATGATGGAAAAGCTCTTAGGTTTATGGCACAACACGGGTCTCTACCAGCTTGAAGCTGGGCAGGCGCTGATGATTGCCGTATGTATGGGGTTGGTGTTCTTAGCCATTCGCAAAGGTTTTGAGCCGTTACTGCTGATTCCGATTGGTTTTGGTGGGGTGCTGGCGAATATTCCTGCGGCGGGTATGGCTGAAACCGGTGGTTTACTGGCGCTGCTCTATGATGTCGGTTTGCCTACCAGTGTCTTCCCGCTACTGATTTTTATGGGTGTGGGGGCTATGACCGATTTTGGTCCGATGCTCGCTAACCCTAAAACGCTACTATTGGGTGCCGCTGCGCAGTTCGGTATTTTCGGTACCTTATTGGGTGCCTTAGCCATTGGTATGCTGGGTATTCCAGGACTGGAATTCACTCTGAAAGAAGCCGCGTCGATTGCCATTATTGGTGGTGCTGATGGTCCAACTTCGATCTATGTGACCTCACGCTTGGCACCTGACTTGCTTGGGCCGATTGCAGTCGCTGCTTACTCCTATATGGCACTGGTGCCGCTGATTCAGCCGCCGATTATGCGCGCGCTGACCACACCGGCAGAGCGCTCAATTGTGATGTCGCAATTGCGTCATGTCGGACAGGCGGAAAAAATAGTCTTCCCGTTGGTGCTGTGCTTGCTGATTGGTTTGTTGCTGCCCGATGCTGCGCCGCTGATCGGTATGTTTGCCTTTGGTAACTTGATGCGTGAAAGTGGTGTGGTAGAGCGTTTAGCCGATACCTCGCGCAATGCGCTGATCAATATCATCACTATTGCTTTGGGTTTAACTGTCGGCTCGAAGCTCTCAGCTGAGTCATTCTTGCAAATGAAAACCTTAGGTATTTTATTGCTCGGGATGATTGCCTTCAGTGCTGGTACTGCAATGGGCGTGATCATGGCTAAAGTTATGAATAAGTTCAGTACCAACAAGATCAATCCATTGATTGGTTCTGCTGGGGTCTCAGCAGTACCAATGGCAGCACGTGTTTCCAATAAAGTGGGCTTGGAAGCCAACCCGCAGAACTTCTTATTGATGCATGCCATGGGACCAAACGTGGCTGGGGTGATAGGTTCGGCTGTGGCGGCTGGTGTCTTGCTCAGCTTTATCAGTTAAGACTTTATTCTAAAGTCGCCCGTTCAGCATAAAAGCTGCCCATGAGGCAGCTTTTATGTTTCTGGGGAGTGAACCTTTTGTAGAAAGTGGACTGCTTCTTGCTTCGTTAGAGTTAACTGCAGCTTATGCGTCAATATTTAGTGCATAAGCACCTGAATTTACAAGAGAATATTCTGTGAATAACACGCAACTCAAAAAT
>CANRHT010000111.1 GCA_947630465.1 uncultured Pseudomonadaceae bacterium | reverse complement strand
CTGTGTTGTGCAGCGCTGGATTTTGCGGCTCTACATCGTGCGAAAACAGGCCTTGATTGAGCCACAACCACCACGCAAATAACCCCGCAGCGAGCAGCAATAACAAGGCGAGTAACCAAGGCCATATACGCCGCTTGCGCACCGCAGTGACCGCAACAGGTGCAGTCGCCGCAGCAGCCACGGCTGCGCCGGGCACAATGGCTGGCACCACCTCTTCCTTGGCTTCCATTTGGTGCCAATCAATCACTACCGGCTGATTATCAACGCTATAGACTTTGCTAAAATCCGTATCGGCCAGCATCCAGCGCACCATATAAGCGCCATCCTTTTGGCCTTGGCTCTCAAGGTGTTCAGCAAATTCTGCTAAGGATTTTCGCCGTTGCTCTAACACTTTCAGCAGCTGTGTTTTTTGCTCAGCTGTTAAGTCTTGCAGAGGCACAGCTTGGCCGCCTAAAGGCGTCCACCATTCCATGCTCCCGTCACTGCCCTTGCGGATCGTGGCAAACACACTGGCCAAATGCGGTGGGCATAAGCGGTCGAGTACCGCATTGCCATGTTTCGAGTTGTTATTGAGCGCTTCATATACAGCGCTGGTGCGTAAAATTCGTTGCATAGAAGCGGTGCCAGTCAACAAGACATAATAAATAAACATGCGGCAACACTGCTGTATTGCCGCATGAGCTGATGCGCTTTAGTAACCGAGGCTTAATTCCAGGCGACTGATTTTACGCTGCAACTCAACCAACTGCTTTTGCTTAGCACTGATCACGCGCGGATCGTTACTCCCGGGTTGCTGCAGTGCACTGGCCTGCGCTTCCAGTTCGGTGATTTGCTTTAAGGTGTCTTGCTTACCGGCATATTTCTTTTTCAGCTGACCGAGCAACTGATCCAGACTGCCTTGCAGTTGTGCCAGCTGTTGCTGCTGACCGCGCAGATCTTGACGCACCGCATGACGCTCAGCTTCGATATCAGCATAGACCGCACGGAACAACGCATTTTCAGCACGCGCATCCAACACGCCCTGCTCTTTTTGTTGGATCTGCTGCTGATAACCACCACCCATATCGCAGTTGAGTTTTTCAAACATGCTTGGGTCGTTTTTAGTGGCGTCACACTGTCCTTGCGTCGCGCAACCCGAGATCAACGCCATACCCAGCACAAGGCTGCCAAGAGCTAATTTTTTCATGGTCTTATCCTAAAGTGATGGCTGAGCGCTGACCGAACAAGTCATCAATTTCAGTTTCCAGCAGAGCAATTTTTTGGTTCATGCGGCTGATTTCTTGATCCATTTGGTTCACTTTGCTACCGGCACCTTCAGCACGCTCTTTTTGCGCTGCTTTAGCGTACTCACTGGCTTTAGCTTTCATGTTGTTTAAATCTTTATTGAGCAAAGCAATATTGCTATCAACTGCGGCTAAATCTTTGTTGGCTTGGGCAATATCAAGACGTTTAGTACCCATGTCGCGTTTGATTTTTGCCAAGATCGCTTTGTCATCATCCATCACGCGCTGTGCTACTTGTGTGCGCTGAATCACATGGTTGGTGTCATCTTGAATATCTTGGGTCATGGCCTGTAAGCGCTGATTGGTATCCGAGTACTTAGCGCGGCGGTCATCTAAATAGTAGTTGGCACCCATGGCCACACCACAGGCAGCAATACCGGCAGCAACCGCACAGCCCGCTTTGTTACTGCTGTTGGAGGCTAAGCAGGCTAACACACCGACACCCGCAGCGGCGGCACAGGCCTGATAACCTGACTTACTGAAAAACTTGGCCGTATCGCCTTGCGTTAAACGGGGATCAGCTGAGGATGAACCCAGCATGTCGCTGCCCGTCGTGGCACAACCTGTGAGTAAAATAGCGCATGATGCCGCCAAGCTGAGTAAAGTTGTGCGGTTAAATAATAGTGTAGTCATTCTAAGTTCTATCCTTTGATGGTGTTTAGCGAGGCGCTTGGCAACGCGCCAGCCATTGGTGGGTATCTATGGTGTTGTATGTATCGAAATACAGCTGTTGATTTGCTAAATGTGCAGCAAAATCTAAGGCTAAGGGCGCTAAGCGCTGATTGTTTTCTATCAGCAAGCTCATCGCCGGGATTTGCTGCTCAATCGCGGTTTGCCCATACAGCGAAACCGCCTCGACAAGATTACTGGCGTAATAATGGCCTAAATCTGCAAAGCGTTGGCGATATTCACTGAGTTCTGCTGCCTGCGCTTCGCACGCTTGTGGCGCATTAGGTTCAGTGCAACTGTCGTTGTAAAGCGTATCAAGCTGAGTGAGCACTGCATCGTCACGCTGAATTTGCGCACACAGAAAAGCCCCTAACTGCATGTTCGAGCGGATGGCTTGCTTGCGAATTTCTTCTTGCTTTTGATTGCTCGCACGCAGAATCAAATCCAGATTTTGCAATTGTTCTTTGATACTGGGGTTATCTAACTCAACAGGCTCTGGTGGTGCTGTTGGTGCTGGTGCTGCAGGCGTCGCAAAGGATGCAGCACTGACGCATGCCAACGCCAATACACTGCATTGCGCAAACCCAGTACGCACGCCTGTCGGCCAAGTGGTATTTTTAGTCATTACTTTTCTGCCAATCCTTTACAGTCATTAATCCACTGCTGCTTTTTAATATGACCGCTGGCTAAATACTGCTGCTGATGCTGCCAGTGTGCCGTCAAGAAAGGTAGCAAGCCCTTTGTTTGCGTGCTGTTAGTCATTAAATTCTCGACCACTGGCACTTGTTTTTCGAGCGCCGTTTTACCATAACGCACAGCATCAACCAGTGTGTCACCGTAATATTTTCCCAGCTTATCCATACGATCCTGCTGCTGTTCCAACTGTATTTTACGCTTAGGACAGGTAGCGCTCTGGTCATCACCGGTGCAGTTCGCGGCGTAATTTGCTTCCAGTAAATCCAGGAAAACGCCGTCATCTTGCATCTTGGTGCACAAGAAAGCCCCCAACTGCAAACCGGCTTGAATGGCTTTATTTTGTGATTCTTGCTGCAACTGATTGCTGCTACGCAATTGTTTCTCCAGCGTTTCCAACTCTTTTTTCAACGACAGGTCTTCAACGTTAGCGGTAATTTTAGCCAGTTCTGCAGTGGTTTTTTGACTGCCATCGATGTCATTACCGCCACCGAGTTTTTTCCACTCATGACTGATAGCACTGACACGCTCACGCGAAGTCAGAATCGGCGCAGTTAACACTAAACGAAAGCCATTGACCTTAGTGCTGCGTTCACCCTCGGGTGAATAATAGGGTTCTTCGCGGCGACTGGCGCTCGTAGCATCTTTTTCACTCATCAAAAAGTTACCACCACGCACCACATAACCACCCGCTTGACCGTGACTGCGTTGCAGCTTGTTTAAGCGAAAGGACTCAAACATCATTTCTGAAGCGTTACCCAGCATGTCATGCAAACCCAGCGGGTTGGCTTTGAGTAAACCGCTCAGCTGCAGCTTGCCATTTGCCGAGGAAGCACCCGAGACCCACTCATAACTACTGATGCCTTCTGGCATGGGGTAGCGTGTATCTCGAAACTCAGAAAGCCCCAGCTTAATCCCGCCACGCGCAGCAAACTCCCACTCATCTTCTGTGGGTAAGCGCACAAATCCTTGCACGCCATCTTCGCTGGGTAAGCTTTTAGCCGCATGCTCACGCAACCACAGGTTGTACTGATCAGAGGCATGCATGGCGCTCATCCAGCTGTTATCCACCGCGGGCAGGCGCATTTTATTAGAGGATGGCACACACTCTTTGCCGAGCATGGCATCGTATTGCAATTGTGTAGTTTCGTACTTAGCCATCAGGTAGTAGCGTGATTTTTTATCTTTCTCGGTAAAACTACCGGCGATAAACGCTGGGCGCGCAGAATTGATATAGCCCCAGTCGTCACTGTTTTCACCCAACTCAACGCCGTAATCGTCCAGCGGATTGGTCAAGGGCACTAAGACTTTACGAAACGCCATCGCGCCACCACAGGCCATGGGCAAGATCACATCATCCGCTAGGGGCTCGGGGTTGTAATGCTTTTCTGCCCAAGTGATTTCGGCCTGCACGGCACTCGCCGCACTGATCGCCAGGCTCAGCACGCTGACATTCATCCATAATTTATAATTCACGTAAACTCTCCGCAGGTTCAATTCCAATCGCACGTAAAGCACCGATACACGAGACAAACACAGCCACTATGACCGCAAATAACAAGGCCAACACAGCATGCATAAAGCTGATTTCACAGGAGAAATCACTGGTACTTTGGTTGCCCACTAACAACTGATTAAACAGTTCACTGGCAATGGCGTACAAAGCCAAACCTACAACATACGCCAGTACGGTAATGATTAAGGCTTGAATCACCACATAGGCCGCGGTGGCGATTGAGGTAAAACCCAGCAAGCGCAGCACTGCCATGTCTTTGCGTTTACGGTCAATATTGGCCAAAAACGCGCCGACCAATGACGCCACACAGCCAATCAATGCGGTTAAAGCGATCACTGAAAAAATCAGCGTCAACACTTGGTTAATCGCTTTGACGCTGTCAATTTCTGCCAGACGGCTGCTGCTATCAATATTGCGCTCAGCCATCCAATCCGTTAAACCCGCCACATCATCCACACCTTGAGCATAGAGGCGTACTTTAGAAAAAGTCACAGGCGTGTTTTGCGTAGGGCTGCCGGTATCTAAACCAAACACCGGCACCTGCAATCCATCACGAAACTGCTCTAAAGCCACCAGCAACGGCAAATTGACAAAAGCCGCCGGGCGGGAAAAACGACTGGCATCCAATACCGCGACCACCTGCAACTCCAACTCGCCACGCTCATTGACTTGATCGAGTTTGCGCAATGCACGCATACGAATGCTGTCGCCTGCTTGAACCTGTAAACGCTGCGCGGCGCTGTAACTTAAGATGGTCTGCCCGTCCTGCAAATCACTCAGCAGGTTATTCAGCAAAGGATCATCAGCGGCGGTAGGAATCACCTCAGCGCTTTCCACAAAGCGGCGGTTATCCACTAACAGGTCAGCTTGGGTATTGAGCGAGCGGGTTTGCCCAATGGCAAAACCCACCCCCGGCATCTGCTGTAGCTGTGCAATCCAATCAGCACTGTAATTACCGCTGGCGAGCATTTTCACTTCAAGGTTGCGCGGATCACTGAGCAACTCTTCTTGCAGCTGATTGACCACGCCATGTTTGAGGCCAAACAGCAGCAACAAGGGTGCAATCACCGCCACCAAAGAAGCAGCAATACAAAAAGACACTTTGCGGTCATGCCACAGATCAAACACGGCAAGGCGCACTAAGAGCGCAAAACTAAGGGTTGGCGAGCGCAAAAGTCGTCACTCCTGGCTCACTGTGAGCTTGCAAGATCGGTAATTTAAATTCGTTCACCAGCGCCCAGTCATGTGACACCACTAAAGCACTGATTTGTAAGGCATTCACGATATCCAAAAACACATCAAATAAACGTCGTGCGCTGTGCGGGTCCAGCGCGGCTGTCGGTTCATCGGCCAATAGCAGCTGAGGTTCATGGGCAATCGCTCGCAAACACGCCACGCGCTGACGCTCACCAATGGATAACGCCTGCGGCAGTTTCTTCAGCAGATGACCGATTTTCAGGGTATCAATGGCATGCTCGATGCGCTCACTGCTGGCACTTAAGCCTAGGATGCGCCGCGGCAGCTGGATATTGTCACGCACATTTAAGTAGGGCAATAAACCACCACTTTGCAAAACAAAACCCAGATGTTGCGCACGAATGCGCGCCAGCTGGTTATCTTGTTGCCTGTGCTGTAACTCAAC
This sequence comes from uncultured Pseudomonadaceae bacterium, assembly GCA_947630465.1. Lineage (GTDB taxonomy): Bacteria > Pseudomonadota > Gammaproteobacteria > Pseudomonadales > Pseudomonadaceae > Denitrificimonas. The sequence continues at coordinate 444 of CANRHT010000111.1, read as the reverse complement.
AATATCAATACTGGGCTGCCCCAGCTGAAAGATATCCACCCGCTCAGGTTTGAGCAACAAGCCTAAGACTTCCAGCAAAGTGCTTTTACCGCAGCCGCTTTCACCGGTGACCGCCAGTACTTGACCGGCGGCCAGCTCCAGGTGTGGCAAAGCAACGCTATGTTGCTGATCGCCACGCCCACGGGTTATTTTCAATCCCTGAACCGTCAACATTTAGGGCATCATCTCCAAAGGCACAGGTGACACATCTTCACGTGGATCAGCACCCTCAGTCAGGCTCACCCAGCGATCAGCATCGGCATTCACGCGCTGGTAATAACGCTGTTTGGTACTGACATTACGAATAAAACGCTCCTGAGCTAAACCATCCCAACTTTTCCAAGTTTCCTCATCTAAGTTGAGCACTTCACTCTGGTACGGTAAGTCTTCTAAGTACTCACCCAT
>CANRHT010000110.1 GCA_947630465.1 uncultured Pseudomonadaceae bacterium | reverse complement strand
CCAACCGGTACGAACGCAGTTGAAGCCGCACTTAAACTGGCGCGTAAAGTCACCGGTCGTAACAATATTATTAGTTTCACCAATGGCTTCCATGGTTGCTCAATTGGTGCGCTGGCGGTGACGGGTAATCAGCATCACCGTGGTGCTGCAGGCATCACATTATCTGATGTCAGCCGTATGCCCTACGCCAACTACTTTGGTGACAAGGTCAACACCATCGCCATGATGGACAAAATGCTCGCCGACCCCAGTAGCGGTATCGACAAGCCAGCTGCGGTGATTGTTGAAGTCGTGCAAGGTGAAGGTGGTCTCAACGCTGCTTCTGCTGACTGGGTGCGTAAGTTGGAAAAGCTGTGCCGCAAACATGACATGCTGCTGATTGTCGATGACATTCAAGCCGGTTGCGGCCGTACCGGTACTTTCTTCAGTTTTGAAGAAATGGGCATTAAGCCAGACATGATTACCCTGTCAAAATCCATCAGTGGCTTTGGTCTACCTTTCGCCGTAGTACTGCTGCGCAAAGAGCTGGACGAATGGGCACCGGGTGAGCACAACGGTACTTTCCGTGGTAACAACCATGCCTTTATTACGGCGGCAGCGGCGCTTGAAGAGTTTTGGCAGGATGACAGCTTTGCGAAAAGCGTGCGTGAAAAAGGCGAGATGATTGCCAAGCGTATGCACAAAATCACCCGCCGTCACAGCGAGCACAATTTGTTCGTTAAAGGTCGCGGCATGATGATTGGTATCAGCTGTGCCAATGGCGAAGTCGCTGCACAGATCTGTCAGCACGCCTTTGACAATGGCTTAGTGATTGAGACCAGTGGTAACCACAGCCAAGTGGTGAAGTGCCTGTGTCCGCTGACCATTACCCATGAGCAAATTGAGCAAGCCATGGATATTTTAGATGATGCCTTTGCTGCCGTATTACCCAGTCAGGCTGAAGTGAAAGCTTCTTAAGTCAGCAGCGCTGCAGGCCTAGATATAACCCAATTTATTATGCGTTGCTGATCTTCTATATAGCGTCAGCAACGCAGCAAGGAGTTTTACATGATTGTTCGTACCCTAAAAGATGCTGAAAACAGTGATCGCCGTGTTGTCACCGAAACCTGGGAAAGCACCCGCATGTTGTTGAAAGACGACAATATGGGTTTCTCATTTCACATCACTACTATTTATGCCAACACTGAAACCCACATCTGGTATCAAAACCACCTGGAGTCGGTGTACTGCATGAGCGGTAATGGCGAGATTGAAACCATTGCGGACGGTAAGATTTATAAAATCGAACCCGGCACTTTATATATTCTTGATAAGCACGATGAGCACTTATTACGCGGCGGCAGCGAAGACATGAAAATGGCCTGCGTATTTAACCCACCACTCAACGGTAAAGAAGTACACGACGAGAACGGTGTGTACCCGCTTTAAGCGTGATTCTGTGTATTGAGCGTGAAAAGATTAAGCGGCTCTAGTTATTCGCACGCCGCTTAATTACACTTCGAGTGTCCGTGCCACCTGCACGCTTGGTGGCGACACTCAACTGCATGGGTTGCGCATCCTGCGCCGGACCCATCATTTCTGATTAACTTAATTGATAACGGACGCGCATACATGCATACCGTAGAGAAAATTGGCGGCACTTCAATGAGCTGCTTTCAGGACGTTTTAGAGAATATCTTCTTAACTGAGCACCCTCAACACGGCCTGTATCATCGTATTTTTGTCGTATCCGCCTATAGCGGTATGACCAACCAATTGCTTGAGCATAAAAAAACCGGTGAAGCCGGTGTTTATCAGCGTTTTGCTGAAGCCAGTGGTGAAGAAGCGTGGCAAGAGCCACTCGAAAAAGTCCGCGCTGCCATGCTGGCAAAAAACGCGGAAATCTTCCCTGACAGCGCGCATGCTTTAGAGCAAGCCAATCAGTTTATTAATAGCCGTATTGATGACTGTGCCGATGTGATGCACAGCCTGCACCAACTGTGTCATTTCGGCCATTTCCAGCTCACCGAACACTTGATGAAGGTGCGTGAAATGCTCGCCTCACTCGGTGAAGCGCACAGTGCTTTCAATACCGTATTGGCGCTGAAACTCAAAGGTGTCAATGCACGTTTTGCTGACCTGACCGGCTGGCAAGCTGCAGCGCCGATGCCGTTCAATGAAATGATCGAGCATCATTTTAAAGGCATCGACTTCAGTAAAGAACTGGTGATTGCACCGGGCTATACGCATTGCACTGAAGGCTTAATGAACACCTTTGATCGTGGTTACACCGAGATTACTTTTGCCCAGATTGCGGCAGCTACCGGTGCTAAAGAAGCCATTATTCATAAAGAGTTTCACTTAAGCACCGCTGATCCAAACTTAGTGGGTGCTGATAAAGTCGTCACCATTGGCATGACCAACTACGATGTGGCTGACCAGCTCTCCAACCTAGGGATGGAAGCCATTCACCCACGTGCCGGTAAAACCTTGCGCCGTGCGGGTGTTGAATTGCGCATTAAAAACGCTTTTGAGCCTGAACATGCCGGTACCTTAATCTGCCAAGATTATGCGAGCAAAACGCCCAGAGTGGAGATTATCGCGGGTCGTAAAGATATGTTCGGCATTGAGGTCTTTGACCAAGAAATGCTCGGTGACATGAGCTACGACACTGAAATCACCCACATCATTAAGCAGCTCAAGCTGTATGTGGTGAATAAATCGCGCGATGCCAACAGCATCACCTACTACTGTGCCGGTTCACGCAAGATTATCAATCGCGCGGCACGCATGATTGAGGAGCATTACTCCAGCGCCGAAGTGACCGTACATAATGTGGCGATTGTGTCGGCGATTGGCTCAAACATGAAAGTCAAAGGCATTCTGGCGAAAACCGCAACCGCTTTGGCTGATGCAGGCATTAGCGTGCAAGCATTGCAGCAGACCATTCGTCAGGTGGAAATGCAGATTGTGGTACAAGAAAGTGATTACGATGCGGCGATTATTGCGCTGCACCGAGCACTGATTGAACCGGAAAACTACACCGATGTGATTGTTTTCCCCGACGCTTGCCGCGCTTAACACCCCGTTTGATCTGAGTTTCACACCACCACATCAGCCACGACTTCACTTGAGTGGCTGATGTATTTGACCTGCTGCGACAATATGGTCAGCGCTGACTATTCTATATTTATGTATAGTAATCGCTTATATTTTGACTGGAGATTCACAATGAAAAAAACATTACTTGCAGTCCTTTTGGCAACAGCCAGTACCTGCACTTTAGCAGCAGACCAGCAACAGGTGACCGTTTCTCTGACATCCGCCAGCACCATGGCGCAAGGTATGGCGATGGTCTTAGCCAATCAAATGCAAGAACAAGGTGCTCAAGTCGATATTTTACTCTGTGATACCGCCGGTGATATCGCGCTTAAAGGTGCCACGGGCGAAGCACTCAAGCCTAATAATGTCACCCCTGCTCAGTTGCTTGATGGTGCCATTAAAAAAGGCGCAACCGCTTCTGTATGCGCACTGTATTTACCTAATACAGGCCACACTGCAGAGGATTTACGCGACGGCATTACCGCAGCTAACCCAGCAAAAATGGGTGCCAGCCTGCTCGAAAAAGACCGTAAAGTGATAGGTTTCTAAAGTGCCGTACTGATACAACAAGCCCATGTCAGCACTGCATACAGTCGCCGCCGTGGGCTTTTTTCATTAAAGACGGCATAAGCAGCTCAAACCGCGACCGACAGGGCCAATCTTTTTGCGCTGTGTGTGCGCCTGCGTTACCATTGCACAAATTTTTTATCCTCTAAAGGACGTCGCAATGAACCGTGTGTTGTATCCGGGAACCTTCGACCCAATCACTCGTGGCCACAGCGATCTTATTGAGCGCGCTGCACGTCTTTTTGACCACGTGATTGTTGCTGTCGCTGCCAACCCGAAAAAAAGCCCCATGTTTAGCCTAGAAGAGCGTGTCGCGCTGGCGACAGAAGTCACCGCACATCTGCCTAACGTTGAAGTTGTGGGTTTTAATAACTTGTTAGCGCACTTTGTCAAAGAAGTGAATGCCAATATGTTTATGCGGGGTTTGCGTGCGGTCTCGGATTTTGAATACGAATTCCAACTGGCGAATATGAACCGCAAACTCGCGCCCGATGTAGAGAGTTTCTTTTTAACGCCCTCGGAGAAATATTCATTTATTTCCTCCACCTTGGTGCGTGAAATCGCTATTTTAGGCGGCGATATTTCTGAGTTTGTGCATCCTGCAGTAGCACAAGCTTTGGCACAACGTTGCAATAAATGATCCATAGCAAGCATTGCTGTTGCAGCTACTGCAGGCAAGCTTAGACTACGGCACAATGACTTTATTATTTTGGCGCTGTGCCCTTACTGCTCTATAGGAGTTACACCATGTCACTCATCATTACCGATGACTGTATTAACTGTGATGTTTGTGAACCCGAATGCCCAAACAGTGCAATCTCACAAGGTGAAGAAATCTACGAGATTGATCCCAACTTGTGCACTGAGTGTGTTGGTCACTACGATGAACCTCAGTGTGTACAGGTGTGCCCAGTTGACTGCATTCCATTGGATGCCAACAACGTTGAAAGCCAAGACGAGTTGATGGAAAAGTACAAAATCATCACCGGACAGGCGTAATTAAACCGATGCGCTGGCTCGCGACTTTTGCACTCAATTTTGTACTGCTCTGGTCAGTCAGCGCTGCTGCTGCACAAGCACCCCAGCAGGCGTATGTCAGCAGCGCGCATCCATTAGCCAGCGCGGCAGGTATTGCTGTACTGCAACAAGGTGGCAATGCAATGGATGCGGCGATTGCCGTGACTGCAGCCTTGGCCGTGGTTGAGCCTTATGGTTCGGGTTTAGGCGGTGGTGGTTTTTATTTACTGCGCCGCGCGGGCCACACCCCTCAGTATCATTTTCTTGATGCCCGTGAGCGTGCGCCTTTTGCCGCTCATGTCGATACCTACCGCATTAATGGTGAGATTGACCGCAAACTCTCACTCGATGGTGCGCTAGCGGCGGCTATTCCAGGTATTCCAGCGGCGCTCGGCGCACTGAGTACGCGCCACGCACGCTTACCCTTAGCCACTAACTTAGCCCCAGCAATAGCCTTAGCCCGTGACGGTTTTGCTGTTGATGCCGTATATCAAGAGCGTGCAGGTTGGCGTTTAGCCGCCTTGCAGAATGATCCTGAGTCAGCGCGTTTATTTCTAGATCAGCAGCACATTCCTGAACAAGGCTGGATCCTGCGTCAGCCAGAACTGGCCAAGACGTTAGCGATGCTGGCAGAGCATGGCGAACGCAGTTTTTACCGCGGACCTTTTGCAGAAAAAATGGTGAATGCTGTACAGGCCGCAGGCGGCATCTGGTCGACTGAAGATTTAGCGCGCTACCGAGTGCAGTGGCGTGCACCGCTGATTGTGCCGCTTGCTGAGCAACGCCAACTGATTACCGCACCACCGCCATCCGCCGGAGGCATTGCCATCGCCCAGAGTTTACTGATGCTGCAGCGCTTACCTTGGCAGCAAGCTGAACCGGCACAGCGCGCGCATTATCTGGCTGAAGTGTTTCGTCGCGCCTACCGTGACCGCAGTCTGCTAGGCGATCCTGATTTTGTCGAAAATCCTGTGCAAGCACTCTTAGCGCGCCAGCATATTGTACGCATGACTGCGAATATCAGCGTGGATCACGCCACGCCCAGCGCTGATCTTGCACCCGGCAGTCCGCTGCATGAAGGTGACCACACCACGCATTTTGCAGTACTGGATCAACAAGGCAATGCTGTGGCAGCGACGCTATCGTTAAATATGATGTTTGGTGCCGCCTTTACCGTGCCCGGCACTGGCGTATTACTCAACGATGAAATGGATGATTTTGCCGCCGATCTGCAAGGCAGTAATGCCTACGGCTTGGTCGGTAGCCAAGCCAACCGCATTCAAGCGGGTAAGCGTCCGTTGTCTTCGATGAGTCCCAGTTTTATTGAAGGCCCTGAGGATTTCTCAGCCTTTGGTACGCCCGGTGGCAGTCGGATTCCCAGTATGAATGTGCTGGCCATGCTGGAATATTTAGCTGGCAAAACTCCTGCGCAATGGGTGGCCAGTCCACGCGTACATCATCAATACTTGCCTGATATTTTAGGCTTTGAGCCGGGCGCTTTAACCAAGCAACAGCAGCAACGCTTAGAGAAACAAGGCCACACTGTGCAAGAGTTGACGCGCAACTACGGCAATCAGCAAGTGCTGTTCTGGCAGAAAAACAC
>CANRHT010000109.1 GCA_947630465.1 uncultured Pseudomonadaceae bacterium | reverse complement strand
CAGAAATCCAAAGACTACTCAGCGATTAAAGATATTTTCCGTCCAGCGCATGCTGACTACAGCTACCATCATAAATATGGTTTACGTGACTACCGCGGTGGTGGACGCAGTTCAGCACGTGAAACAGCGATGCGTGTCGCTGCTGGTGCCATTGCGAAAAAATACTTAGCGACGCTGGGTATTACAGTGCGCGGCTATATGAGCCAGCTTGGTCCAATTGAAATCCCCTTTAAAAGCTGGGATGCCGTACATGACAATGCATTTTTCAGCCCTGATCCCGACAAAGTCGCCGAACTTGAAGCCTATATGGATCAATTGCGCCGCGATCAAGACTCCGTTGGTGCGAAAATCACTGTGGTGGCAGAGGGTGTAATGCCAGGGCTTGGTGAGCCGGTATTTGACCGCTTAGATGCTGACTTGGCACATGCTTTGATGAGTATTAACGCGGTAAAAGGCGTAGAGATTGGTGCAGGTTTTGCGTCTGTTGCGCAACGCGGTACGGAACACCGTGATGAATTAACCCCTGAGGGTTTTACTTCAAATCATGCCGGTGGCGTACTGGGTGGCATCTCATCAGGCCAGCCAATTGTTGCCCACTTGGCACTGAAACCCACCTCGAGTATCACCACGCCAGGGCGCTCAATTGATACAGCGGGTCAGCCGGTCGACATGATCACCAAAGGTCGGCATGATCCTTGTGTGGGCATTCGTGCTACGCCTATTGCGGAAGCGATGATGGCTATTGTGCTGATGGATCAATTACTGCGTCATCGTGGCCAAAATGCCGATGTGCAAGTCAGCACACCTGTTTTGCCTCAGCTTTAAGTGATGTTTTAATAGCCGATGCTCGCGTAGTGCGGGCATCGGTTGAGGCCGTCTAAAACCATGCACTCAAGCTTGCCGTATTGGCGCTTATCCGGATTTTATTTCTTTTACTTTGCTTTACTGGGTGCGATTGCACCTTTTATGGCGTTGTATTTAGACCATCTTGGTTTTTCTGCAGCACGCATTGGCGAGTTGATCGCCATTCCTATGCTGATGCGCTGTTTAGCACCGAACCTATGGGCTTGGTTAGCGGATAAAACCCAGCAACGTCTAACCATTGTACGGGTCGGTGCGATCTGCACTTTGTTATCATTCACACTGATTTTTATCGGCAAAAGCTTTGCTTGGCTGGCATTGATTATGGTGCTGCATGCTTTTTTTTGGCATGCCATTCTTGCACAGTTTGAAGTGATCACCTTGGCGCACTTAGGCACAGACAGCGAGCGCTACAGCCAGTTACGCCTCTGGGGTTCGGTAGGCTTTATGCTGGTGGTGATCGGTTTTGGTTATTTGTTTGATAGCGTCGGCTTAGCCTATTACCCTTGGGCGATTATGGCCGTCATGGCTGGCATTGTACTGAGCAGTTTTTGGGTGCCAAAGCAACCGCTCACCACTGAGCATAGCGTTACGCCAGATCAACCGACTCAAGTGGCTGAGCCGACAGCGTTATTGCCCGTTGTGGTCTTTTTAATCTGCGTCACTTTAATGCAGTTCTCGCATGGGCCGTATTACACTTTTTTAACCCTGTATTTAACTGAGTTGGACTATTCACGCACTGTGATTGGTTGGCTCTGGGCGTTGGGTGTTTTGGCGGAAATAGGCTTGTTTGTCATCATGCCCAGTTTGCTGCGTAGGGTGGCGCTCAAATATATTCTAGTCGCCAGTTTAGTGCTGGCGGCGTTGCGCTGGTGGCTGCTGGGTTTTTATGCGGACAGTCTGTTAACGTTGTTATGTATTCAAATTTTACATGCCGCTACTTTTGGCAGCTTTCATGTTGCTGCGATTCATTTTGTACAGCGTTTTTTTGCTGCAGGTAAACAAGGGCAAGGGCAGGGACTTTACGTGTCATTTTCAGGAGTAGGCGGGGCTTTAGGTGCGCTGTATGCAGGTTACGCATGGCAAACACTGGGCGCACAAGCGACCTTTATGTTGGCAAGTTTAGCGGCAGCCTTGGCGGTAATGATCGCCATGCTGGGGCTCAGTAGCAAAGCGTCTAGAGGCTCTCAGTCAAAAAAAGCGACTGAGCAAGACCTACACAGATAAGCAGTGTACTGAGCAGATTATTATTTTAAGTTTTAGAGCTGTTGCCAGAATACGAGTTAGAACTGCGAGCCGGTCATATTTATTAACGGCTCGCATTCAGTTTTGTTATGCATATTGAATGGGGATTTAATCGATGAGTCAATTATTTGTATACCACAGCAGCCAGCCTAAGCAGGCGCTTAAAGTTTTGAATCATGCGGAAGATATCAGCAGCACTTTAGCGCAAGCGGGGGTCCGCTTTGAGCATTGGGCGGCCAATCCAGCCCTCACTGCACAAAGCACGCACGAGGATATCCTTGCAGCTTATGCGGCGGATATTGCACGCGTTAAGCAAGAGCGCGGTGATCTGACGGTCGATGTGGTCAGTATTGATGAAAAACACCCTGACAAAGTCGAACTGCGCGCGCAGTTTATTGATGAGCACACGCACAGCGAAGATGAAGTACGTTTCTTTGTGTCAGGACGCGGCTTGTTTAACCTGCATATTAATGAGCACATTTATGCAGTGTTATGTGAGAAAGGTGCGTTTCTTTCAGTGCCAGCAGGCACTCAGCACTGGTTTGATATGGGCGAGCATCCACGTTTTACCGCGCTGCGTTTCTTTAATAATCCAGAAGGTTTAGTCGCACAGTTTACTGGTGATGGAATCGCTGCAGACTACCCCCTGCTCGACGACCTTGTATAAGTCATAAAGCCATTTGCTCATAACAGCCTTAGGTGGGTGATTTTAAAAATTACTTCGGATCATCAGGCTCTGTAGGCGTGAGTTGATTTTACTTGACTGCTTTACTGGGTCTTTATTCACAGGGGCAAACTAGCGTACACTGCAACCAAGATTGCGAGGAGTCATTATGAGCACAATTAACATTACCGAAGCCGCACAAGTTTACTTAGGCGATTTATTAAAAGAGCAAAACGTACCCGGTATCGGCATTCGAGTTTTCATCACTCAGCCCGGCACACCTTACGCGGAAACCTGTATTGCATACTGCAAGCCTGAAGAACAGAAAGTTGAAGATACCCCTTTGGTGTTAAACACTTTTACCGCATGGATTGACGCGCTCAGCGAACCTTACCTTGAAGATGCAGTGGTGGACTACGCCACAGATCGCATGGGTGGACAGCTGACCATTAAAGCGCCTAACGCAAAAGTTCCGATGGTCAGTGAAGACAGTCCATTATCTGAGCGGGTGAATTACTACCTGCAGACTGAAATCAACCCAGGTCTTGCCAGTCACGGTGGTGAAGTCAGTTTGATTGACATTGATAATGGTATTTTAATTTTAAAGTTTGGCGGTGGCTGCCAAGGGTGCGGTCAGGCCGATTACACCCTAAAAGAAGGTATCGAAAAAACCTTAATGGCACGTATTCCAGAAGTGAAAGGTGTGCGTGATGTGACAGACCACTCAATTACAGAAAACGCATACTATTAATAAGGTATTTGTGCAGGGGACTTTGGTCAAATAGATCTACTGACCTGTAAGTCATAAAATAGCACCCGCAACACGAGCAGGTGCAACACCCCGCACTTGCTTTATGCATGGTTAAACATGCGAACTGCTGAGTTGGTTGATCCCATTGCTGCAGTTTATCTACCTTAAGTGCCTTATTATTAATGCACAAAGTCTTAAGAAACCGGTAACAGTCACAAGCTGTTATCGGTTTTTTTATTTAAAACACAGTCTAAATTCACAATCTTGTAGTATTTCAGCCATTGCCCCTATTCAAACTTCCGTCAGCATGCTAAAACTTGCTAGCTGCTTGATAAGAAAGGGAAAATAATGAATAAATCCGAATTAATCGAGCGGATTGTTGATCAACAACAGCAGTTATCTGTGCGTGATGTTGAGTTGGCAGTCAAGACGATGTTGGAGCATATGACGCAGATATTGGCATCTGGAGACCGTATTGAAATTCGCGGATTTGGAAGCTTTTCCGTGAGCTATCGTGCGCCCCGTGTTGGCCGTAATCCTAAAACAGGAGAATCGGTTGAGTTAGGAGGTAAATATGTGCCTCATTTCAAACCTGGTAAAGAGTTACGTGACCGAGTGAATGACGATTAACCTGACATTCAGTACGCGTAACCACAGAGGATTCTATGCAGAGTTTTAAACGCCTCATTATTGTTATTGTCGCCCTAGCATTAGCTGCTAGCGTGGTGTTTTTTACCCTAGAAAATCGGGCACTGACACAAATTGTATTTTTCGGTTGGCAGACACCTGAATTACCCATGGCCTTATATGTGATGGGCGCCTTTATTCTGGGGCTGGTGATTGGCCCAGTGCTATCTTGGTGGCCGCATCAACGCGTACGTATGCGCTGCAACAAGCAAGCTAAGCTGATTAAGGGCTATGAGCAGCGTATAGCGGAGTTGCAGCAGCCAGCCGCGCCAGAAGAGCCTGAGCAGGTCGCTCAGCTACCCGCAGCACAAAAAGCTGATTAGCTTTCAGCGTGCAGCGCTAAGTTTTTAAGTGCTTAGCGCTGCGTTTATTTACGTCGGACTTGAGCGTCCGGTCATTTCGCGCGCCATTTGCGTGGCGTAGCTGTCAGTCATACCGCCAATAAAATCAATAATACGCATAAATGAGCGATACAGCGTCCAACCGGGTTGCGGTGCGGCTTGGCCCAGCAAATCAAAAATGCGGCGATTTTTGAAGGATAAAGTGCCGTGATTGTGCTGTTCTAGCGCGGCGCCACAAAAAGCATTCAGTAAGATCTCCAAGGTGGTGTAAGCACCAATTTCATGCAGGGTTTTACGTTTATCTTGGAATATTTTCTCACGCGCTAACGCCTTAGCGCTGGTCACGCAGGTCTTCGCTCGACCATGCATATGCTCAACTAAGTCACCTTGCAATGTGCCTGCCATTAACGCAGGCTGCTGATCAACAAAAGCCTGCGCTGCCGCATTGGTTAAGTGCTCAATGGCTTTGCCGCGTAATATAGCCAGCTTGCGACGTCGTGAGTCATCTGGGCCTAATAGTCGATAGGTTTCAGGCAAGTCATCACCGACCAGATCTAACAACAAGGCTTCCACTTCGGCGTATTCCAGCAGGTCCATCTCGATGCCATCTTCAAGGTCAATTAAGCCGTAGCAAATATCATCCGCCGCCTCGACTAAATAGACCAAGGGATGGCGTGCCCATTGCTCATCATCGAGCTTGGGAATGCCTAGTTTATTAGCGATTTGCTCAAGCAAGGGGAGTTCGTTTTGATAGCTGCCAAACTTGTGCTTTTTATAGCCGTCGGCGCTGGCGTGCTTGGAACTCCACGGGTATTTAGTGAAGGCACCGAGGGTGGCGTAGGTTAAGCGCATGCCACCGTCAAATTGATGGTATTCAAGCTGCGTTAGCACGCGAAAGCCTTGCGCATTACCTTCAAAATTTAAAAAATCGGCCCGCTCAGCGTCACTCATATTATCGAGCCAGCCATTACGAGCTGCTTGTTGAAACCAGTGACGTATCGCATCTTCACCGGAGTGACCAAAAGGTGGATTACCGATGTCGTGGGCTAAACAAGCCGACTGTACGATCATGCCCAGATCACTGGGTTCGCACCAATCTGGCAAAGTAGGGCGGATCATTTCTGCGACGCGCATACCCAGCGAGCGTCCCACACAGCTGACTTCTAGCGAGTGGGTTAGACGGGTATGAATGTGGTCATTGCTGGAAACTGGATGAACTTGTGTCTTGCGACCGAGGCGGCGAAATGCGCCAGAAAAGATAATGCGGTCATGATCTTTATGAAAAGGGCTGCGACCAATTTCTGCAGAGCTGTCTGTGGTTTTACCTAAGCGCTCACGGTTTAATAGTTGATGCCAATCCATGCTGCATCCTCAAGCTGTATTATTAAGATAAACCTGTGTTACAGGTATTTATTTTAGGTTATCAGCTTGCTGAGTCGTTGTATCAGCTTTATCTGTACTGTTTATAAATAAAGGTAGCAGGCTGGCCGCGACTCTAACCATCGGCAACCAGCTATTGCTGGAGCGGCGATTACGGCCTATAAAAAAGCTCGCAAAAGTCACGCCAGCAACGAGCAGTAAGGGTGTGGAACCTGAGCTGAGACGTTTCTTAAAACCACGCAGTTTTTCAACAGGCTCAAGCAGTAGCATGCCTTCATGACGGATTTTTTGACGATTGAGCTCAAGGCGCATCTGGATCAGCTGTTTGCGCAGTGCAATTTGATCGCTGTTATTGGGACCTGTACTCATGGCAGCAGTTGCTCTTTAGTT
>CANRHT010000108.1 GCA_947630465.1 uncultured Pseudomonadaceae bacterium | reverse complement strand
CCAGGTGCTTGCTGAAGTCAGGAGGATTTAGAAATCAGCTACACCCTTAAATGCGAAGAGCCGCCAATGGCTTCTTGACCATACAGGGCGTAGTTTTTGCTGTCGTGGTTTTCAACCACTTTACGCGCACACTTCATTAACAACGAGGCAGAACCACAGGCAGGGTCGCCATAAGTTCGGACACTTCCGACGGGGTATAAAATTCACCGGCTTTCTGGCCACCGCTGGCCGCAAAATTTTTAATCAAATATTCGTAGGCGTTGCCAATGACGTCTAATGAACCGACACGGCTGGGTTTTAGGTTTAACACTGGCTTAGCAAAATCCTCCAATACATGGCGAAGGATGTCGTTCTTTTGCTTTTCTTCCCCTAATCGATCGGTATTAAAGCTGATGTCTTGGAACACGCTTTTACCAGCATCTTTGAGCTTAGTGCCGTTGGCCTCTTCAATGGCATGCAAGGCTTGGTCGATGCGCTCACCGTTACCTGGCTCGTGACGACGCTCATACAAAGCGTAGAAACTGGCTGCTTTGGGCAGGACAAAGCGCTCGTTTTTCATCATCTCATCGATCAGTCGCCATACTCGGCTTGGTAGCCTTCGTAGTGGTCTTGCCACACATCTGAAATGTACTTCAGAAACAGCATGGTCAAAATATAGTCTTTATAGGTGTCGGCGCTGATGGTGCCGCGGAAGGTGTCACAAACAGCCCATAGGGCTTTGTTGATGCTGTCTTGGTTAACTTTGTTGTTCATGAGCTTTGCTCCATAAGTAGGTGCTGAAACATGCCTTGCTGCATCGCTTCACGGCTATTCAGTAAGGCGTGTGTCAGCTGTCCTTCCTTTTCCCACAGCGCATTTAAAGGTACAATTTTTTACTGAGTTGATAGGTCAGGAATTGCCAGTTCTAGATCTTTGGCGAGCTTTGCAATTTTCTATTATTTTCAATAACTTACAACAGCCGAAAAATAATTATCTCCCCAAAATATGATCGCAATAAACGGCGACCAATCACTCCCTTTAAAACAATGCGACTGCGGTGGCCTAACTCGGATGTTGCGAACAAGCGTCATTTAAATACTAATAACGATACGCGACCCTGGTGCGGTTTTGGCTTGCCAGGCCTGCTCGACCTGCTCTAAAGGGTGGACTTCATAATCTGCCAGTAAGCCTCCTTCAGCTGCTAAAGCAAAGAGTTTAGGAAGTTCGTTTTGATGGTAATCATGCATTAATTGCGCACTAATACTGCCAAACCCTGAACCTATCAGGCTGATTGGCTTACTGCGTAAAATGCTTGATGGTAGGTTTATTTCAGCCGAGGCCATTTGCCCAATCGTAATAATATTGATAGGTTTTTCGCACTGTTTAGCCAATACACTCAAAAGAAGCTCGGTAGGCTTGCCCCACAAATAATCCAATACATGATCAATCGGGGTTTGCTGCTGAACTTGCATTAGCTGCTGCATAATCGCTGTGTCGTCATCGAGCAATGAAATGCACACATCAGCGCCTAGCTGCTTTAAATAAGCTAATGATTGAGCATTACGGCCAGTCACTATAATGCGGCTTGCTCCACGGTATTTTGCTGCTTGCACGGCCATACGACCAGACACGCCTGTTGCACCGTTAATAAGTACCACATCGCCTTTCTGAATTTTGGCGCGGCACACTAACGCAGCGTCAGAGCCTAATAATGCGTTTGGAAGTACAGCGGCCAGTGCTGAGGGTAATTTTTCAGGTACTGGGACACAGCTCGCTTTATCAACGAGAGCATACTCAGCAATCATGCCTGTAAGACCCATAGCATACACACGCTGACCGTTATCCAAACGCCCCACGCCATCAACACCTACGGTGGTGGGGAAGCTGGGAAAGCTTGTGTAGTGCTTGCCACTGACCTTCAATTTATCCAATTGTTTGATAGTGGCAGCTTCCATCTTGATTACCAGCTGATCTTCATTTGCTGGAATGGGTTGAGCTATGTCGCCATACACAGGGATGTTGCCTAACTGGTCTAATATAGCTGCTTTCATAAGGTAGTCTCCAACTCAAATTAGATAGGGCCACTAATTTCCCATTTAAATATCCATCTAGATTAGGCCAGAGTTTGTTCGTTATTTCTGAAAAAACGACCCAATCTACTTTCGTGCCCGCGCCACACGATGGGCATCAAGTCTGTTACATGCTTACGTAGTTTGAGATCTCTATAAGATTTCCATCCGGATCTCTGAAGTACGCAGATATAATTTTACCTGTGGCGCCCGTGCGGTTAACAGGGCCCTCAATTACTTCAACATTCATTAGTGTTAAATCTTTAATTAAAGACTCGATAGGTTCTTTAACAATAAAGCATAAGTCAGCGCTGCCCGTCTTAACGTTTTTTGCCTTTGGCTCAAACTCACTTCCTTGCTGATGAAGGTTTATTTTTTGTTTCCCAAAAGTTAAAGCAACACGCCCTTCACCAAAAGTTACCTTGTTCATTCCCATGACTTTTGTATAAAAATCCACAGTTACGGAAATATTTTTAACTGTAAGCACCAAGTGATCAATTCTATCTACTTGCATCGTCTGCTCCCCACCTTCTAAACGTATAACACTAAACGCTGCCGCACAGTTTACGCCGTGCTGAGCCATGGTCAATTCGGATGTAAGGATGCCAGTTATTTCCAAGCATAGATATTATTGGGTAGCGATACGCTACTGGAACAAAACATAAAATATGGCGTTGCTGGCAGGACGCAAGCCCAGCAAGTAATGTATTACAATCTGAATACAGTTACTTCAATGGGTCAGCGTGACAACTCAGCTGATTAAAGAGTACATCATCAAAGGTTTCACCATGAATAATTCTGTAAATAAGCTGCCTGCAAAGGAAAGCATGACGGTTGAGTTCAAAAGCGACCGCAGTGGCTTTCCTACTGATGACTTGGTAGCAGCTTTGATTTGTTTAGCCAACACTGAAGGTGGTGAGTTATGGCTAGGCGTCGAAGACGACGGCATGCCTTCGGGCTTGCACGCCAGCCATAATAACCTTATGGACTTGCCTAACTTGGTTGCATCCAAAACGTCACCGTCACTGTCAGTAACGGTTACTAAGCAGGTATTTGCTGGAATTGTAGTGGCAAAAATAACCGTACCAAAATCAAACGTGTTAATAGCTACAACCGATGGTGTATGCCTGCATCGCCGCCTAAAACATGACGAAACACCGGAATGCATATCCGTACATAACAAAGAATGCCTTCGGAGGGTGGCACTCTATCCAGCTGAGCTACGGGTGCGTGGCGCGCATTATACACAAATATGAATACCGCTGTAAGTTATGATTTCAGCTCTGACTTCTAGCATCAGAGGGCATTTTTGAACACACCACTGAGCAGGCTACTTCAATAACGCTGCACTCGTTTATAGCAGCGT
Organism: uncultured Pseudomonadaceae bacterium; assembly: GCA_947630465.1. Taxonomy (GTDB): domain Bacteria; phylum Pseudomonadota; class Gammaproteobacteria; order Pseudomonadales; family Pseudomonadaceae; genus Denitrificimonas. The sequence goes on along the minus strand of CANRHT010000108.1, from coordinate 2,974 downwards.
AAGCCCTGCAGCCACTCCCCCCTTTCAACACACCAACGCTTTACAATATATCTATATATTTTTCAGACAATCGTCTAGATGAGCATCATTATCTTTTCAGTATGTTAGGATGCAAATGTGCCGGTCTACACTAATAGAGAGCACACCTACATTCTTTTCAACCGAGGCAAGGAATTATTATGATCCGTAAACTAGCTGCAGCAGCCATGTTAACCGCTTTGGCTGTACCTGCATTTGCTGATGATTGTGCAGTAACAATCGAAGGCACCGACCAAATGACCTTTAACCTTAAGCAGATCGATGTGAAGAAAAGCTGTGAAGCATTCACTCTAACGCTTAAGCACGTGGGTCAATTACCTGCAGCGGCCATGGGCCACAACTGGGTTTTGGCTAAAACTGACGAATACCAAGCTGTTGCAACAGAAGGCATGGCTTTAGGTATCGATAAAAACTACGTTAACGATGCGGATGAGCGTGTTATTGCGCACACCTCAGTGGTTGGCGGTGGTGAAGAAACCAGCGTGACTTTTGATGTCAGTAAGCTCGCAGAAGGTCAAGCATACACCTACTTCTGCTCGTTCCCAGGTCACTTCGCCCTGATGAACGGTACGTTGTCACTGGTGGACTAAGTTCGATTTGAACTGATGCCAATGCGTGTGGCGCTGTTGAGTTAAGGCTGAACAGTGTCACACGATAAAATCTGGTTTTAAAATCTACTCCTTCTCTGATGCAAGAAGCCTACCTTGAGACTATTACTTTTTCTTGTGACTGCGGCTCTTCTGGCCTATGGGTTGCTACGACCCGAATCACCACCCGACCTATTTAAAAACTCAGACAAAGCCATACACTTGCTAGCCTTTGGTGGTTTTTCACTGGCGGCACGTTTGGCATTTTTACGCGCGCCCGCTTGGTTGTTGTGGGGTGCGTTATTGCTCTGTGCACCATTATCCGAATGGTTACAGTATGAGTTACAAGCTTCTCGGCAATTCAGCTGGTTTGATATTTATGCCAACCTTGCAGGTGTTATTTTAGCTGCCTTGGGCTGGTGGATATTGTCTACGCTTTACCAACGCTGGCAGGCTCATGCCGAATCGAAGAGTGCACCTGATAGCTAAGCGGCGACTATTTTTGTACGTCTAATACGCCTCGCTATAATGAGCTGCGATTAGCCGCTTTAATTATTACGCCTGTGCGCTGGGTTGACTTCACGCTCATACAAATCAAAACCCAACAGCTTATGCAGCTGATATCCAATAATAAAATAGCTTTCTTTGGCATACAGCTTCAGTCGCTCAAGGGCAGAAAAGCTATTAAATTTAGACGTAGGTGTCGGCGACAGTTGTACGTGCAGATCTAAGTCGCGCGCCATAATCCCAGCGCGCGCCAGATGAAAGTAATCGCTGACCAAAATAACTGAATCAATCTGCTGTTGCTGCAAGATCACTTGGGCGTTTTTTAAGTTGTACCACGTGTCGCGCGAGGTGGATTCATAAGCGGTATCTGCAGGGGCAACACCCAGTTTGATCGCCCAACGCGCACCGACTTCGCCTTCACTCGGGATGCCATCACGCAAGGCGCCACCAGTGAAAATCAGCTTTTGTGTGATACCACCTTGGTACAGGTGCACCGCATGAGCGATACGTTCCTTAAATACCGGTGAGGGTTTATGCCCCCACGCTGCGGCGCCGAGTACGATAACTGCGGGGGCGGGAGTGACGGGACGCTCTTGCGCGCAGTACCAGACATAGCCGATTAAACTGGCAAACATCAGCAGCACACAGAGCACGAAAGCGCATAGCATTTTAATCAGCACTCGCCTGCCTCCGTTATGTACTGCCATAGTAAAGATGATCCCTGTTAATTATAGCTGAGCAACTGACCGCTCAGACTCTAGATTTCATACACTACAGAGTAGCGGGTAATGATTTAGTTCTACGGTAAATGGGCGAAAGACGCTTGTCGAGTCCAGCTCGGTAAAAACTGCCAGAGAATCAACTGGGCAAGATTGTTTCAGCAGCAGAAAACTTGTATTTACCCTAACAGGGTCGCTTAATAAACACATTCAACACGCACAATTCTTGGGCGTGTATCAGTTTTTGGAGACAGCCATGCCTTTGCAAGACTCCACACTTTTTCGTCAACAGGCGTTTATTGGCGGCCATTGGTGTAGTGCCGATAGCGCACACAGCTTAACCGTCACCAACCCGTCTGATGGCAGCATGCTGGGCAGCGTGCCCAATATGGGTGCAGCAGAAACACAGCGGGCGATTGCCGCCGCACAGGCCGCACTACCTGAGTGGCGTGAGAAAACCGCAGCGCAGCGCGGACACATAATGCGGCGCTGGTTTGAGCTGATGCTTGAAAACCAAGATGATTTAGCTCTGTTAATGACCCTTGAACAAGGCAAACCCCTCGCTGAGGCGCGCGGTGAGATTGCTTATGCAGCGTCTTTTATCGAGTGGTTCGCTGAAGAAGGTAAACGCGCCTATGGCGATAGTATTCCCAGCCCCACCAGTAGTTCGCGCTTGCTGGTGATTAAACAACCGATTGGTGTGTGCGCAGCCATTACTCCATGGAATTTCCCTGCGGCGATGATCACCCGTAAAGCCGGTGCTGCTTTGGCGGCGGGCTGTACCATGGTGATTAAACCGGCCTCAGCTACGCCATTCAGCGCGCTGGCTTTGATGGTCTTGGCGCAGCGCGCAGGGATTCCTGCGGGGGTTTTATCAGTCATCACCGGTAGCGCTAAAGACATCGGTGACGAGTTCACCAGCAACCCATTGGTGCGCAAGCTATCCTTTACTGGTTCCACCGAAATCGGTCGTCATTTACTGCGCCAGTGCGCTGACGACATCAAAAAAGTCTCTTTGGAGCTGGGTGGTAATGCACCTTTTATCGTGTTTGCCGATGCGGATTTAGATGCAGCTGTCACGGGCGCCATTGCGGCAAAGTTTCGCAATGCCGGACAAACCTG
>CANRHT010000107.1 GCA_947630465.1 uncultured Pseudomonadaceae bacterium | reverse complement strand
TCTGCCATGGCAAGACCGCTCATCATTACACTTGCAGTCAGCACACTCGCTACACTATGTATCAATCTAGGCAATAGCCGATCCCCCTAACCATTCAATTGGGCCGCATGTGCAGCCCGATGTTGATAGCGCTTGAAGCGTCACTGCTGCCGATAGAGCAACAGTGACCTCAGCATTATTACTTGCCCGATTTGATTTTAGTCCAACTGCGCGTCATTAAACGCTGCGTTTTGGCTGGCAAGTCTGGGAAAGTATACAGTTTGCCCATCACTTCTGCAGGCGGGTAAATACCCGGGTCAGTACGAATCGCCTCATCTACTAATGCAGTCGCTTGCTCATTGGCATTGGGGAACTGCAAATAATTGGTCAAATCAGCCATAACTTGTGGCTGTAATAAGTAGTTGATGAACTCATGGGCTTCTTTAACTTTTTTCGAGTCCGCTGGAATAGCGACCATGTCAAAGAAGGTACCAGCGCCTTCATTTGGGATTTTATAGGCAATTTTAACTTTATCGCCTGCTTCTTCTGCACGCGATTTACTTTGGTACAGGTCACCTGAATAACCAATCGCCATGCAAATATTGCCGCTGGCTAAATCAGAGATGTACTTTGATGAGTGAAAATAGGTCACATAGGGACGAATCTTCAGCAGCAACTCTTCTGCTTGCTTGAGGTCTTCAGGTTTTTCACTATCAGGCGGCAAACCCAGGTAGTGCATGGCCGTTGGAATGATTTCGCTGGGCGAATCAAGGATCGCCACACCGCACTCATGCAGTTTGCTGATGTTTTCAGGTTTAAAGATTAAGTCCCAAGAATCAACTGGCTGATCACCTAATACGGCTTTTACTTTATCCACGTTATAACCCATACCAATTGAACCCCACATGTAGGGTACCGAGTATTGGTTACCTGGATCGCTCACTTCTAAGGTGTGCAGCAGGTCTTTGTTGAGATTGTCCCACTGGGGCAACTGGGTTTTATCCAGCTTTTGATACACGCCCGCTTTAATTTGCTTGGCTAAGAATGGGTTCGATGGCACCACGATATCGTAGCCTGAACCGCCAGATAGCAGTTTCGCTTCCAACACTTCATTGCTGTCATAGACATCAAACACCACCTTGATGCCACTTTGCTTTTCAAAGTTGCTAATGGTGTTAGGGGCGACATAATCAGACCAGTGGTAGACATTGAGCACTCGCTGCTCATCCGCTTGCACTGGTACGGCAACAGCCATGCCGACAGCGGCGGCCAATAACATTTGCTTAGTTGTTTTCACGCGCACAGCTCCTTTATTACCGAATATAAGTTGAGTTCAATGCGCGTCACCGCCGCGCGATGCGAAGTCTGGCAAGGTCTGCATCAGGACTCAAGATGTAAGGATGGATTTAGTGCTTTATTGCGTACTAATAACTTAAAAAATGCAGATGACCGCTTTAAACTCACAGCTAACCTAACATATTGAGCACAACAGGGCTTGTCTGCTGTGCTGACAAAGCGACCAATAGCACCTTACTCAAGTGCAGACAGTTCTCTGTCCGCGCGCTTTTTATGGTCATCGCCTGAGTGCCGACGGGGTAGCTCACATGGCTCTATAGGATGTTTATGATTGCCATTGACAGCAATCTGTATCAGAGTGCTAGTGCATTTGCGTGATGATATATGACTTCTTTAAGCATTAATTAAGTTACTATTGCACCTTGCTTTGCTGATGCGCTAAATAGAGACACTCACATCTTGCAGATTTATCACTAAATCCTGCTCGGGTGATCTTTGTTTAATCAGAAAGTTTTATTAAGCAGTGGACAACTCACTGCATGACTTAGCAGCAACCTTAATAATAGTTGGGATATGTTGCTACAAAGGAGAAGCCCGATGAAAAACCTGATGATTGGCAGCTTAGCTGCACTGTTTTTAACCACCTCGTTAAGCGCTAGCGCGCAAGTTGATCCAGAAGATCAAATTACCTACCGCAAAGCCGGTTACAGCTTTATGAGCTGGAACATGGGCAAAATCAAAGCCATGGCCATTGATGAAAGCGTTGCTTGGGATCCTGCGCAAGTACAAGCTGCAGCCAACAGCATCGCTGCCACAGCCAATTCAGGTATGGGAGCTTTGTTTGGCCCAGGTACTGAAAAAAGCATTGGTGATACTAAAACACGCGTAAAACCAGAAATGTTTACTGATCGTGAAGGCGTAACTAAAGTGGGTATGGCTTTCAACAAAGCAGCTAACGAGCTCGCAGCGGCTGCACAGACAGGCGATAAAGCACAAATCGTTAAAGCATTTGCTGCCACCGGTGACAGCTGTAAAGGTTGCCACGACAAATTCCGTATGGACTAAGCCTTAGGCTCAGTTACGGTATTAAAAAAGGTCGCTCTCGGGCGACCTTTTTTATAGCGGCAAGATAAGGATGCGCTTACCAAGCAGGCGCGACAGCAGGTGCCGGCGGCGGTTTACTCTGCCATGCACCAGACGCTGCATACACAGCACCCACAGCAATCACTAAAGCCACAACAAAAGCCAGCCAATGCCCACCCTGCGCAGGTTTTTGCTCAGGATATTCTTGTTCCGTTTGCCCTGTCAGCATGGGTTTCACCAAGTTATGCTTTTTCAATACCACATGGGCAACAATCGCCAGTATATGCAGAGCAATCAAACCAATAATGATCCACATCCCCAGCTTATGCAGACGGGTTAAATCACTGCTTAAACCACTGCTCACCAGTTTGTATAAAGGTCCAGTAAAGGCAATATCATCATTGGTAAACAAACCACTGACGGCTTGCCAACTCAGCATGCCCAGCATGGCAAATACCGATAGCACACCTAAAGGGTTATGCCCCAGTTGGCGCCAATCACCACGCAGATACTGCGGTAAAGCGAACAGCGAGCGCAGCAAGGTTGATAAGCGTGCATAAGTGGAACCCAACACCAGCCAGGCTATACGAAAACTTAGCAGACCTATAATCAGCAATCCCGCACGGGCATGCCAATCGATCCAAGTACCACCCAACCAGCCGGTCAGCAAAGCACCTGAAACGCTTAACACCAACAGCCAGTGGAATAGCCGCAGGGGTGCGTCCCATACACGTACTAATTGAGTCATAGCGTTGTTCTCCTTATTACTCAAAGTCGATGCCGACCTTGATTTTCATCAGTAATTTCCAAAGACAATCCTGACGGCATGCTGCTGAAATTATCACCGCCAATATCTGAATCGAGCTTAATCATCAAGCGCAAATCGTTAGCCGAGTCAGCGTGTGCTAAAGCATCTTCGTAGGTAATTTCACCTTGGCTATACAAGTTAAATAAAGCCTGATCAAAAGTCTGCATGCCCAGTTCAGTCGAGCGTTTCATCAATGGTTTGAGCTCATGCACTTCACCTTTACGGATCAGATCAGCGGCAAGCGGCGTATTAATGAGCACCTCAATCACCGCTCGACGGCCTTTACCATCCGGTGTTGGAATCAACTGCTGCGCCACAATGGCGCGTAAGTTCAGTGACAAATCCATCCACACTTGCTGCTGACGATCAGCAGGGAAGAAGTTAATGATGCGATCAAGAGCTTGGTTGGCGTTGTTAGCGTGTAAGGTGGCTAAACACAAGTGCCCCGTTTCGGCAAAGGTCACTGCGTAATCCATGGTTTCACGGGTACGCACCTCACCAATCAAAATCACATCCGGTGCCTGGCGCAAGGTGTTTTTCAACGCCACTTCAAAAGATTCGGTATCAATCCCCACTTCACGCTGGGTGACGATGCAGTTTTGATGCTGATGCAAGAACTCAATGGGGTCTTCAATGGAAATAATATGCCCACTGCTGTTTTTATTGCGGTGGCCCACCATTGCCGCGAGCGAGGTGGATTTACCAGTACCTGTGGCACCAACAAACAACACCAAACCACGCTTGGTCATGGCCAACTGTTTGAGTACATCGGGTAGCTTCAAGTCATCGAGGCTCGGAATATTGGTTTCAATACGGCGCAACACCATCCCCACCAGGTTGCGCTGATAAAAAGCACTGACTCGAAAACGACCCACGCCACGCGCACTGATGGCAAAGTTGCATTCTAAATGCTGAGCAAAATCACGGCGCTGCTGCTCATTCATCACTCCCAGCACCATTTCGCGGGCCATTTCTGGAGATAATGCCGTTTTGGTCACGGGCATGATTTTACCGTTGATTTTCATTGACGGTGCCACACCTGTTGTAATAAACAAGTCGGAGCCGCCCTTCTCAACCATTAAACGTAAAAGCTTTTCAAATTCCATAGCATTCCCTATTTCACCCAATGGTGAGCTAAAACTTAGAAGTTTTCTGGTGTCTTGGCTTTTTCACGTGCGGCGTCGCGCGTAATTAAACCTTTGGCGAGCAACCCTTTAAGGCAACTATCCAGTGTTTGCATGCCAATTGAGCCGCCGGTTTGAATTGCTGAATACATCTGTGCGACTTTATCTTCACGAATCAAGTTACGAATAGCGGGGGTACCCAACATAATTTCGTGCGCAGCAACACGCCCACCACCCACTTTTTTCAACAGGGTCTGCGAGATCACCGCTTGTAACGACTCTGACAACATAGAACGCACCATAGATTTTTCTTCCGCGGGGAATACGTCAACCACACGGTCAATGGTTTTTGCAGCTGATGTAGTGTGCAAGGTGCCAAAGACTAAGTGACCGGTTTCTGCGGCGGTCAACGCTAGGCGAATGGTTTCCAAGTCACGCAACTCACCCACCAGAATAATATCCGGGTCTTCACGCAGCGCCGAGCGTAAGGCTTCGTTAAAACCGTGAGTATCACGGTGCACTTCACGCTGGTTAATCAGGCACTTTTTCGATTCGTGCACAAACTCAATCGGGTCTTCTACCGTCAAGATATGCTGATATTTATTAGCATTTAAATAGTCCATCAGCGCTGCCAGCGTGGTTGACTTACCCGAACCCGTCGGTCCAGTCACCAATACCAATCCGCGCGGCACTTCAGCGATATTACGGAACACTTCACCCAGACCTAAATCTTCCATGGTGAGTACTTTAGAAGGAATGGTCCGGAACACCGCCGCCGCACCGCGGTTTTGATTAAAAGCGTTAACCCGGAAGCGCGCTACACCCGGCACTTCAAATGAAAAGTCAGTTTCCAAAAACTCTTCATAATCTTTGCGCTGCTTATCATTCATGATGTCATAAATAAGCGCATGGACTTGTTTGTGCTCCATCGCCGGCAAATTAATTCGGCGTACATCACCGTCAACACGTATCATGGGCGGCAATCCAGCAGATAAGTGCAAGTCAGATGCACCTTGTTTTGCGCTGAAAGCCAACAGTTCAGTAATATCCATGCAAATCCCCAATCACAAACTAAACGTTAAAATACCGTTATATTACTGTACGGTTTAATAAGATATAAATTCAGCCTACGATAGCAGACAATGAATGAAAAGTTGCCATCCTAAGCTGTGACCTCGCTTACAAAACTGACTGATTATGCAAACATTTATTCATCCTATGCGCATACTGTACAGCAGTCATCGCGAAGTTCATCTGCGGCAAAGAGCCCGCTAAGCTACTCGCTTTGCCTTCAGCACAGGCACTATTTCAATGCGGCGCACACAGATTTAGAATGCGCACACATGCACTCGCTTTAAAGGAGCCTAACACCGTGGGCAAGACACAGATTACTTTTATCGGCGCTGGCAATATGGCCTCCAGCTTAATTGGCGGACTCTGCCAACAAGGCGTCGCACCCGCACAGATTCGCGCCAGTGATCCAGGTGTTGCGCAACTGGAAATCCTCAGCAACGCCTATGCTATCCAGACCTTTACTGATAACTCGCTTGCAGTGCGTGACGCCGATGTCATTGTGCTCGCCGTTAAGCCACAAATCATGCGCCAAGTGTGCGAACAGTTGGCGGCTGTGGTGACGTCCAAACAACTGATTATTTCTATTGCTGCGGGCATTACTTGCAGCAGTTTGAGTGAATGGCTGGGGGTTAATAGTATTGTGCGCTGCATGCCCAATACGCCCTCGCTGATTCAGCAAGGCGCCAGTGGTTTATATGCCACTGAGCAGGTGTCGCCGAGTCAGCGCCAGCAAGCTGAGCAACTCCTCTCTGCAGTGGGTTTAGCCCTCTGGTTGGAGCAGGAGAGCATGATTGATGCCGTCACTGCGGTATCAGGCAGTGGCCCTGCGTATTTCTTTTTATTGATCGAAGCCATGACCCATGCCGGCGTACAATTAGGCTTATCCGCTGAAATTGCCACGCAACTGGCCAAGCAAACGGCTAAAGGTGCTGCGCTGATGGCGGCACAAAGCAGCTTAGATGCCACTCAGTTACGCCAGCAAGTGACCTCACCCAATGGCACTACTGCAGCGGCGATTAGCACTTTTCAGCAAGGCGGTTTTAATGAACTGGTTGAGCGTGCGCTGCGCAGCGCCGCCACTCGCTCTGAAGAACTTGCTCAGCAACTCAGCGAATAAGGACAATTTATGCCCGCTCTTAATGAAGCATTCATTTACATTATCCAAACACTCGGCCAGCTTTATTTATTGGTGGCGTTACTGCGTTTCATTTTACAGCTGGTTCGGGCCGATTTTTATAATCCGCTCAGCCAATTTACTGTCAAAGCCACCCAGCCTGTACTCGCTCCCTTGCGTCGTATCATTCCCAGCGTGGGGCGTATTGATCTAGCAGGTTTGGTGCTGGTACTACTGGTGCAGTTTATTGTCATCGTCAGTATTTTAGC
>CANRHT010000106.1 GCA_947630465.1 uncultured Pseudomonadaceae bacterium | reverse complement strand
ATGACGCTGGCGTTGATACAGCACGTTTTCTATTTAATACCACCTTTGGTGTGCTCGGTATTTTTGACGTAGCAACAAAGATGGGCTTGCAGCGCAGTGATGAAGACTTTGGTCAAACGCTCGGTGCTTGGGGTGTAAAAAGTGGTCCTTATGTGGTGCTACCACTACTGGGTCCAAGCACTGTGCGTGATGGTTTGGCAATCTATCCTGATAGCTATGTCAGCAGCTTTCGCTATATCAACGATGTGCCAGTGCGCAACAGCGCTATGGGTTTAAACTTGGTTGATGTGCGCGCTAACTTATTATCCAAAGAGCGCTTTATAACCGGTGACAAGTACCGCTTTGTACGTAACGCGTTTTTACAAAACCGCGAGTTCAAAGTACGCGACGGTAATGTTGTTGATGATTTTTAAACTACTGCATTGCAGTAATTTCTAGGCCTAAGGCGATACGGTTGTCTTCGAGTGCATCAACACGCAGCACTTTAGTATCCGCTTCTAGGCCCGGTAATTGCGGGTGAGTAGAGGGGATATTGACTCGAATATTTGCGCCAGTTGCAATAGCTGCATTGGCATCGGTTTCAACTTGCATACCTTTGCTCGATAAATCGATACAGGTGCCCGCGTAGGTTTGGCCGTTGTAAGAAAAGGTCATATCACTTTCAACGCGCATGCGGATGAAATCACGTTTTTCGCTATAATCAATCATGCATTATCTCCAAATAAGCGCATGTGAAACTGTGATGCGCACATCGGCCGCTAAGGCCTGTATGAGTTGTGCTTAACATTACTGATCTTGCTTGAAATGTAAAGTGCTGCGCTCAGCAATAGCGCTGTATTGTGAGCCTGTTATCCATTCTGAGCCGTTTTGACGATAGCCACCCTTGAATCACAGTAATGATGAGAGTACCTTTTGCGCTTAGACACTATTTACGATTTATAAGTTATGCATTTGACTCCGCAACAGAGTAGCCCACAGGCTGCATCTGAGGAGCTGCTGTTACTACAAAAACAGCGCGCCTTACTCATAGACGATCAACGTACTGGTCAATATCTGCAACAGCAGATACGCCCAGTTACACCTTGGCAGATGCAAGGCATTAGGTTTGAGCACAGCGTTGTTCCCGCGCTCTATTTGAGCGGTGATTCACTGGATTACTGTGCTTTGCCTGATGGGCGTTTGTTTGCTTATTTGGCTGATGTATCAGGCAGTGGCACTGCCGCTGCGCTGATTAGCATGTTAGTCAAAAGTATTGTGAACGAGTACATCTTCAGTGCGCATGCCGCTGCGTTGAGTGCTGCGCTCACACCGGCACAGGTGCTGACCTATCTTAATCAGCGTTTATTGATGTACGGCTCTGATCGGCATGTGACTTTGATTTGCGCCATTATTGATACTGGTCGAGATGTACTGCAATGGAGTGTTGCCGGACACTTGCCGTCGCCGATTTTGTACACGGCAGGTGAAGCAATTTTCTTGCGTGGCAAAGGGCAGCCCGTTGGCTTATTTGAGCACGCGCAGTTTAATGATGAGCAGATGCCGTTACCGCAGGCCTTCAGTTTAAGTATGTTTTCTGACGGGATATTTGATGTGCTGCCAGAGCAGTGTTTAATCACCAGCGAGGCGGCATTACCTCAATTGATGACCGCTGTGCAGGGTGATTACACTCAAGCCGTAGAACGTTTAGGGCTGGCTAACTGCAGCAATATGCCTGATGATATCGCTATGCTGGTGCTGAGCAGGAATCTTGCATGAGTAATGGTAAAATTCAGTGTGCGCAATACAACGATACTTTTGTTTTAAAATGTGTAGGTGATGTGCGCTTAACCTTCTGTTCGGCGCTAAACGAAACAATCGAGACCATCATTAAAGCCCATTCGTTTACTTCAATCGTGATTGATTTAACCGAAGTGATCAGTATTGATAGCACGACCTTAGGTCTTTTAGCTAAGCTGTCGATCTTGTCGAAACGTAAATTTGGCATGCTGCCGACTTTGGCCAGCACCAACCCTGACGTCAGTCGTGTGCTTGACTCGATGGGTTTTAACCAAGTATTTAATCTGGTACACACGCCAACCCCTTGCCCTGAGTGCTTGGATGACTTGCCAGAGCAGGATCAGTCAGAAGCTGTGGTCAAAGAGCGCGTGTTAGAAGCACATCAGATCCTGATGAGTCTAAATGAATCCAATCGCGATGCCTTTCGTGACTTAGTCAGCGCTTTAGAAAGTAGCAACGCGTAAATCCCAACCTAGATGTTAAGCGTTGCTGCTGGGAGCGCGGGCCGCTGGCCCGCATCCGCACCCATATAGAACTGAACCCGCACTCGCAAGAGAGCATTAACAGTACTTAACGAAACAGCTTCTCTAGTTTCTCTTGATCACGAGCAAAAGCACGAATACCTTCAGCGAGTTTCTCAGTCGCCATGGCATCTTCATTGTGTGCCCAGCGGAAATACCCTTCATCAACGAGTAAGCGCTCTTCACCCTTGGCGCCTGCCTGCAACTTACGCTCCAGAGGTGCACTTTCATTGCTCAATTGCTCTAGCAGTTCTGGGCTGATTGTTAGGCGATCACAGCCTGCCAGTTGCTCAATTTGGCCAAGGTTACGAAAACTCGCACCCATCACAATGGTCTGATAATCGTTGCCTTTGTAATACCGGTAAATCCGCGACACCGACTGCACACCAGGATCTTCAATGCCTGCGTATTCGCGGTCGAGTGCTTTTTTGTACCAGTCATAAATACGACCAACGAAAGGGGAAATCAAAAACACCCCAGCATCGGCGCAAGCGGCAGCTTGAGCAAAGGAAAATAATAGCGTCAGGTTAGTCTGAATATTAAGCTTTTCTAAGCGCCGTGCGGCTTGAATGCCTTCCCAGGTCGCGGCGATTTTAATCAGCACGCGCTGACGATCAACGCCTTGCTGTTCATAGCGATCAATTAAGCGCAGGGCATACTCATACGTGGCTTGCTCATTAAAGGATAAGCGTGCGTCCACTTCGGTAGAAATACGACCTGGAATCAGCGATAAGATTTCAGTGCCGACAGCAACTGCAAATTGCTCACAGGCCGCTTGCGGGTTGCCAGAAAAATCTTGCTGAATCTGCGCCATCATCCGTGCGTAACGAGGGAAAGTGGCGGCCTTTAATAGCAATGATGGGTTGGTGGTGGCATCGACGGGCTGCAAACGTGCGATGGCATCTAGATCACCGGTATCTGCAACCACTGTGGTGTAACGTTTTAATTGTTCGAGTTTTGACGTCATAGTATGAACTGCGATCTGAGGCTAAAAAAGAGTGCACAGAACATAACTGAGCACTGCTACGGATGCAATAATTTCTATGCGCTTAACGACCTTCGAGACCCGCCACAGCTTGATCATAAATGCGCATGGGTTCATCGGTTTTGTAAATATCTGCCGACAACAGCTGGCGAAAACGTCGAGCGCCGGGGAAGCCCTGTGCCAAACCAAGAATATGTCGAGTGATATGGGTTGCTTTGCCGCCCTGAGCGATATGCGCCAATAAGTAAGGGCGCAGTTGCTCTAGAATCTCTGTGCGAGTGATCTCGCGCAGCGCATCGCCAAACAGTTGATGGTCGACCTCACTGAGCAACCAAGGGTTGTGATACGCCTCACGACCAATCATCACGCCGTCAAAGGTGTGTAACTGTTCGGCACATTGCTCAAGAGTTTTAATACCGCCATTGAGGATGATTTCTAAGTCTGGAAAGTCATCTTTGAGTTGCGCGGCAATATCATAGCGCAGCGGGGGAATATCGCGGTTTTCTTTCGGTGACAAGCCTTCCAAAATGGCAATCCGCGCATGCACAGTAAAGCTTGTGCAGCCGGCATCACGTACCTTGCCGACAAAATCACACAGCTCGGCATAGCTGTCACGGCCATTGATCCCAATGCGATGCTTGACTGTGACCGGAATATCAACGCCATCCTGCATCTGCTTGACGCAATCAGCAACCAACTGCGGATGCGCCATTAAGCAGGCACCAATCATGTTGTTCTGCACACGATCGCTCGGGCAGCCAACATTGAGATTCACCTCATCAAAACCCGCCGCAGCCGCCATCTTTGTGCAAGCGGCTAAATCCACAGGATTACTGCCGCCCAACTGTAAGGCTACCGGATGCTCAGACTGGTCATGACGCAAAAAGCGCGCGCTATCGCCATACAGTATTGCACCGGTGGTCACCATCTCGGTATAGAGCAACGCACGCTTAGATATCAGCCGCAAAAAGTAGCGGCAGTGGTGGTCAGTCCAATCCATCATAGGGGCAACGGAGAAGCGGCGGTTTACTGTGTTCATTGGGTTTATATGCCCTATAGTAGCGATTTGTTAAGTCTTAATGAGCCGTGCAGTGACTCACAGGCACCTGTGTGTTTTTTATGTTAAAATTACGTCATTATTCTGAACGATACGAACTGGAGATCACAATGCGTAAGCGCGAAGAAAGTAAAAAAGTCACCCTCGATATGATCTATCGCTCAGTAGCCAGCTCAACAGCTATTGAGACCGGCGTACCCACAAAAACTGTGGAAAAAAAGCTAAAAGAAAACCGCACAAAATATCAGTCTCTTTTATTGGCTCTTTAGTCTGCAGGCAGAATATCATCCATCAGTCTAATCATGTGTTGATAATCGCCACTGACACCCGCCTGTATTGAGCGAATATAAAACTCTTTATGTTCATCCCACAGTTTATAATCTAAAACACCATATCCGGCTTTTTCAGCCATTACATCGATTAATAGTCTCGATATTCTGCCATTACCCTCGCGAAAGGGATGGATCAAAATAAATTCCACATGCGACTTGGCTAAGAGTTCAACAATATTTTGGCGAGACATTAATGGCAGTGATTTAAACGCTGCTAGAAAATCGTCCTCAAAAGTAGTCAGTAATCTTTCTAATTGATTCGCTGCTGCAAAAGTGAATCCATCTTTACTTATATTTGTTGAGCGCAGCCGACCAGCCCATGCAGGGTAGATATTTGCTAACCATTTTTTATGCCAGCTCAAGACAGTATCAAGTTGCAGTTGTTCAATGCCAGGGTTTTGAATAAAAATCTTCTCATACAGCTTTAATAAAAGCTCAGATTCAACATCATTCATCTCAGCAGGTTCGGTAATACCTAAGGTATTCTTCAGAACTCTATTACTAGATTTTGCTTGGTATTCAGTTTCAGAAGCGGGTGCATCATATTTAGGCGTATCTTTCATGAACCAAAGATTCTCCCTGCTATTTTGAAGATCAAGCGCTGTACTTACTCTTCAAGCTGACCTTCACCACCAAAGGCTCGAGCGCGCGGCAGCAGCAGGGCAGGATTTCGTCTTGGCGCAGGTAAGCTAGCGGGGTGTTGATGTAGTCCACACTACCGGCGCGCAGGGTTACGCGGCAAGCGCCGCAGTAACCGCTGCGGCACTGGTATTCAACCTGGTGGCCAGTGCGTTCAAGACCTTCGAGGAGTGTCTCTGACTGATCCAATTGGAAGATTAAATCCTCAGTAATGACTTGCATAACGGTGCTCATTTAAAGCTCAAACTCGCCTAAATCTTCAGCTGAAACGGTTGAGTTGATCTGACCAACCAAGTAAGAGCTGACTTCAACTTCTTGCGGTGCAACCTGCACGTTATCTGATACCAACCAAGCGTTGATCCAAGGGATCGGGTTGTGCGAGGCATTACTAAATGCTGGCTCAAGGCCCACGGCATGCATGCGTAAGTTGGTGATGTACTCAATGTATTGATTGAGAATGCCTTTGTTCAGGCCGATCATTGAACCATCTTGGAACAGGTATTCAGCCCATTGCTTTTCTTGCTCAGCAGCGTGTTTAAAAATCTCAACGCTTTCTGCATAACAAGAACGCGCGACTTCAGCCATTTCGGGGTCGTCTTGGCCATCTTGCATGATATTGATGATGTGCTGGGTGCCGGTCAAGTGCAGCGCTTCATCGCGGGCAATTAAACGAATGATTTTCGCGTTGCCTTCCATTAAACGACGCTCTGCAAAGGCAAAGGAGCACGCAAAGCTGACATAGAAACGAATCGCTTCCAGCACGTTGACACTCATCATGCACAAATACAGCTTACGCTTGAGTTCAAATAAACTGACTTCGTAAGTTTTACCATTCAGCGTATGGGTGCCTGGGCCGCACTTGTTATAGAGCATGCTGTAATGAATCACATCATCGTAATACTTAGAAATATCACCCGCGCGCTCAATAATATGCTGATTGCGCATAATGTCGTCAAACACTACGGCAGGATCATTAACGATATTACGAATAATATGCGTGTACGAGCGCGAGTGAATGGTTTCTGAGAACGACCAAGTTTCAATCCAGGTTTCTAGCTCTGGAATTGACACCAAAGGCAAGAAAGCCACGTTAGGACTGCGGCCTTGGATTGAATCCAACAGCGTTTGGTATTTCAGGTTGCTGATGAAAATATGTTTCTCATGATCGGGCAAATTACGAAAGTCGGTACGATCCTGAGAAACATCCACTTCTTCTGGTCGCCAGAAAAACGACAATTGTTTTTCGATCAACTTCTCAAAAATTGGATATTTTTGTTGGTCGTAACGCGCCACGTTAACCGGCTGCCCAAAGAACATCGGTTCTTTGAGCTGATCGTTATCGTTTAATGAAAAAGTGCTGTATTTCATAAATATTCACCCTTAAATCTTGCAGGCGCCACCAGCGCAATCATCTTCCATATCGCTTTGGCTATCATCAGCGCCATCACG
>CANRHT010000105.1 GCA_947630465.1 uncultured Pseudomonadaceae bacterium | reverse complement strand
TGTATGAATTGCTGTCAGGCTATAACTACAACCCCATGACCTGCAGTAGCGCCGCGGAAGCGCTGGTGATGTTGCGAGATAATCCCGTCGATATCATTATCACTGACCAAGTTATGCCAGTGATGGATGGCTGGGATTTGTTGCGTAGCGTACGCAAAGAGTGGCCAGACGTGCCAATCATGCTGTATTCCGCACGCCCACCGCTGCGGCCAGTGGATTTACCGGCATCAGTGGATTTTGACGCCTGCTTATTAAAGCCGGCTGCGACCAGTGAGCTGTTAGCGCAGATCAACGCGTTGCTCAATACCTAGGCAGCACGGGTGTGCTGTTGTGGTTCATCAGTGTTGAGGGTGCAGCTATTGCGCCTGCACAGTGCTGAGCAGATCAGCCAAGTAATTCAAGGTGAATTTGAGGGTGTGCTCAATCTGTTGTTTGAGCTCAGCAATCAATTGCGTTTCATTGTTGTACAGCGCGTTATTGAGTTGCAGTGCCTGTTTAGACAGTTGATGAAAACCCGCATGCCCAGCCGTGCTGATCAGGTCGTGTAAATTTTGCTGGATCAGCGCTGTGTGTTGACTGGCATTCCAGTGCTCAACGCTATCGAGCCGCATTTGATAATCAATCATCAGCTTGTTAAGCAGTTCAGCAAAACGTTGATCACCCATACTGCTGTGCAGTGACTGTAAGTGTTGTTGATTAAAATCACCGGCGGCGGGCTCAGATTCAATCACCGAGTGGGTTGTTGTGTTGCTGAGCGTGGTGCTTGTGGTGTGCTGTAAGCAGCGCTCTAGCGTGTGCCACAGCTGCTGTTCATCTATGGGTTTGCTGATGTAAGCACTCATGCCGGCGGCCGTATAGCGTTGTTGGTCGTCAGCACTGACATTGGCGCTGACTGCAATAATTGGGATGGTTTTTCCAGTGGCTAAACGGCGGATTTTTTCAGTGGCGCTGATGCCGTCCAGCACCGGCATCATAATATCCATCAAAATAGCGCTGTAGTACTGGGCTTGCGCTTGCTGTAGGCAATCCACTGCCTGTTGACCATCGCAGGCCAGTTCAACAATAAAACCGGCACTTTCTAATATTTCTTGGCCAACCAGACGGTTCAGCTCATTGTCATCCACCAAGAGTACGCGCAGGCCGTTAAATAGTAGCGGTGGCGCAGAGGGTAAAGTAGCGAGAGTGGGTTCATTGATGAGCGCTTGAGCCGCAGGCACAGTGACGGCGGCGGTAAACCAAAAGGTACTGCCTTGACCTTCGACGCTGTTGACTCCGACATCTCCGGCCATCAAGCGTGCGAGTTTGCTGGAAATGGCTAAGCCTAAACCAGTGCCGCCAAAACGGCGCGTGATCGAGGTGTCAGCTTGGTTGAACTCTTGAAAGAGGCTGCTTTGATGGTCTTTGGCGATCCCAATGCCTTGATCTTGCACTTCGTAGTACAGCTGCAAGTCGGCTGGGTTGTGCCGATTAAGGCGCACGCGCACATAAATAGCGCCTGATTCACTGAATTTAATTGCATTGTGTAAATAATTCAGCAGGATTTGCCCAATACGCGTGGGATCCCCCATCAGGTATTGCGGCAGTTGCGGGTCGATTTCTGTATGCAGGGTTAAACCTTTGTTCTGTGCTTCATCGTTGAGTAATTCAACAGTATTGGCAAGCACTGCCGCAGGCTCAAATGCGGTGTTTTCCAGCTTCAGGTGGTTTCCATCAATTTTAGAAAAATCTAAAATATCATTAATAATACTCAGCAAGTGCGCACCCGCGGTACTGATCTTAGCTAAGCGTGCTTGTTGGTCTGGACTCAGGTCATGCTTGTGCATCAACTGGGTCAGCCCCAAAATGGCATTCATAGGTGTGCGTATTTCATGGCTCATGGTGGTTAAAAAGATAGCTTTAGCACGTGCGGCTTGTTCAGCACTGTTTTTCGCTTCTTCCAACGCCTGTGCTTGCATTTTTGACGCGCTAACATCCAATAAAATGCCGTTAAACAGCGTGGCATAGCCCTCTGTTGGCTGACAGGTGGCTAAAATTTTATACCAAAATGTGCCGCTTTCCAGTTTGACGCGAATATCTGTATCAATCGGCTTTAAGGTTTTGCGACTCTCGTTAAAGGCTTTGTTGATAATCCACTTAAAGGCGCTGGATGCAGGGAAGACCGGCTCGTTTTTAGCAAAAATATGTTCGAGTAGGTACTCAGTACTGCGGCCTAAAAAACGTTCTGCTTTACTGCTTAAAAATAAAAACTGCTGGCTGCCATCGCCATTGAGACGCAATTGAAATACGGCGCCGGGCATGGCATCCGTCAGCGCAACAATTTGTTGTGACAGGTGTTTGTTTTCTTTACTGCGCGCCGCTTCAAGTTCTAAACGGTCAGCGCGTTGCATCGAATCGCGGAAGATATGCAGCGCTTGCGCCATGCGACCCACTTCATCGTAGCGCTGTTGGTAAGCAATAGGGTCATCATATTGGCGGTCACTTAAGCGGCTCATGACCCGGGTTAAGCGGGTAATAGGGCGCGAAATATTGATATAAGACACCAAGCTGGTAAAAATAATAGCCAACAGCAGGATGATCGCCAACGCTAAACTTGTGTGAGTAATAGTGTCTTTGCTGGTTGCGCTCAGTTGTTCTGAGGTGCTGAGGTAATCATTGAGGATCGACTCGCGCAGTTGATCCATCTCGCTGCGTAGACTTTTAAATTCAGGCTCAAGCTGCTGGTGAATAATGATTAAAGCGCGGTCACCACGCCAGCGTGAAGCCTGCTCAATCACATCATTGATCAAACCAAAAACATGCGCTTGTTGCGTTGTAATGTGGGAAAGGGCAATTTTTTGCGCTGCGGTCAGGTCTCTGATCTGCTCCAATTGTTTAATAAAAACCAGCTGCTGATCCATGAGGGTATTTTGGCTGACGCGCATTTGTTTTTCTTCTTGCTCGGTGAGCACTGAAAACGCTAAGCGGCTGGCATCACTTAAACTCAATAAAGCCTCACCAATAATCAGGGTGTTTTGTGTTTTGCTGTCCAGTAAAGCGCGATAGTTTTTACTCACAGTGTGCAGATTATTCAGTGAGTAAAGGGTGGTGAGTGCCGCAAGGGCGCTGAGTATACCGACCAGTAACAGTATTTTATGAGTGATATTAAACTGCAGTTTTTTCAACATAAACTACTTTCTCTTGGCAGGTGTGAGCTGAGCAGGCTCAAGAGTGATATCTAGCAGATTATTTACAGCGCTCTCAAGAGGGAGCTGTTGCTGTAAATAGTCAGCGATGAGTTGCCACAGCGCTCCATGATTTATGGACGGCATAACGGCACGGCGCATATTGGCCATGCGTAAATCGTAAATACTTTTTTTACTGCAGTGATTAAAACCCGCACTGGAAATATCCACACGTGCAGGTGCCGCACCGCTGGCCATACTCAGGTCGCGTTGAAAATCTTTATCCAGCAGAATGCGAGCCATGATTTTCTGATGTTCAACATTATTGTGTGTGGCTTTAAAAAAGCCGACATGATCGCTGTAAAAAATGTATGCACCTTGGGTGCCAGGGAAGCGCATGCACAAATAATCAACATTGGGCTGAGCGCCGATAGAGGTCAGCTCGCTGTTCACCCAGCTGCCATGGATCTGCATCAATACCTGTCCGTGTGCCATTTTGGCACTGGCTTGATCCCAGCTCATATGTTGCGTGTTATCTGAAAAATAGGTTTGTAAGTGTTGGAGGCGCAGCAAGGCTGTAGCGATAACACGGCGGTCATCTTCTCGAAAGTCGAGCTCCACAAATAAACGGCGATAAAACTCTAAACCGCCGGTGCTCATAACTACCAGCTCAAATACTTGCCCGCGCTCCCAATCGTCACGCGGTGTCGCCAATGCTGGAATACCTAAAGCTTGTGCGCGCTCTAGTACAGCAATCAGGTCGTCCCAAGTGTCTGGCTCAGGTAGATCCAGGCGAGAGAATAATGCTTTATTTATCCACAGCCAGTTGGTTGAATGGCTGTTGAGCGGTGCAGCGATCCAGTGTCCATTGCGTTTAGTTTGTTGTTGAATGGCAAGCGGAATAACTTCGTCCCAGTCTTGAGCCTTGGCAATATCATCTAAATGCAAGAGCTCAGCATTGTCGTCATAGCTCTTTAAAGCTTGGTGATCCATCATTGCTGCTTCGGGCGGACGTAATTTCAATTGCTGTTCAATATGTGACAGATACAACTCGCTGCTGGAGTTTTGTGCGGACTGTTTGGCCCAAGTCAGGTTGTTTTTCTTTAGATAGTCACGCAGTACACTAATGTTCTGCGATTCGCCCGCTGAGTTCCACCAATGCCAAAACTGCACCTGAGCACCGTCGCCATCGGCTAATGGGTTTGTTGTCTGAGCCATAACAGAACTGCTCAGTAGGTATAAAATCATCGCCAAAACAGACACGTACATGATATTGCTCACGAGCACGCCGCTCTCAATCAATAAAGTCACGGCTGCTTACTATCAGATTAGGGTGTTATGGGTAAAATGCCTTGAGTGCGTATTTGCGCTATATGTTGTGAGATATAGTCTAAAAGAACACGCACCGCCAAGGTAATACCTCGATGGGGTTGGGTGAAAGCATACAGTGTTTGCTGAGTTTCTTGGTTATTATAAAACCTTAAATCGCCATTGTTTAAGCCCGTCTGACAAATACACAAGGGCAGATTGGCATAACCAAAACCCACTAGAGCCGCCTCCATTGCGCTGTGGTAGTTGCTCACTTGAAAGCAGCCTGTAGTGTTGTAGGTTAAATAACTTAGCTGGATCGCCTGATAGTCGTCATTCATGCTGCAACTGCTATTGATAACATTGACGAAGGTTAGAGATGCTAATGGCCGAGCCACGATCTGCGCACTGTTGGTGGGGGCGGCTGATAAACTCAGAGCTAGATCAATGGATTGCGAGTTCATTTCTGAAGTGCAGTCGGCTGTGCTCATCATTATATTGATCAGCGGATAGGCTTGTTTAAAGTTATGCAGCACCGGTAACAGCCAAGCATTAAGAATTGAGGGTAAAACTAAATTGACTTGACCGCTGGGCGTACCTAATGCCTGCTGCACGCTTTCAGTCACTTGTTGTGCGGCTGTGAGCATCTCCAGCGTGTGGCGGTATACTTCACCGCCAATACTGGTCAAGCTTAAAAAACGTGGATTGCGATGCAGCAGTTGTACACCTAAGCGCGTTTCTAGTTGACTGACTTTGCGACTGAGGTTGGATTTTGATAAACCGTGTTGCTGTGCCGCAACGGAAAAACTGCCGGCATCAACAATATGTAAAAACCAATACAAATCGACTAAGTTGAGCGCAAGATCATGACTGCTGATCTCACTTGCTACAAGGGGTGACGTTTTTGTTAGAGGCGTGTGTGTCATGGTTGTATCCCGTTGGATGCAGCAGCCATATAGCTCATAATGAGTAATGTCTTTTTGTAACACGGTTATTATAAGACGTTATATGAATGTGTATCTTTGCTTGAGCGGGTTGTATCTTTGCTGCAGCGTACAGGTTTAACTTAAAGGAATATAAATTGACTGAATTAGCTGTACAGCGATTAAAAAAATCACATATTTTAGTCATCGATGATAACCCGCAAGATCTTGAAGGCTTACTCGATGCATTGCGTGCGCAGGGTGCGCGTTTGACAGTAGCGCAGCAACCACGTACAGGCTTAGCGCAAGCACAGGCGCTATATCCTGATTTGATTTTGCTCGATGTGCATATGCCAGGAATAGATGGTTTTACCGTATGCCGCCTACTTAGTGCTATCCCCAATTGCAGCACGATACCTGTCGTATTTCTAACCTCAGCGGCGGATGTGTCTGATCGGGTGAATGGCTTAACTTTGGGCGGCGTTGACTATGTGTTAAAGCCTTTTGATATTCCAGAAGTGGTCGCGCGCGTATGCGTGCACTTGCAGCGTGTAAAGCGCATCGATGATAAGTCGAGCTTAATTGGCACAGTCTATCAAGAGCAGAATCCTGATCAAATTATTTTGCAGGCTACGATTCGACTCATTGCGCGGCAACTCAACAATCTGCCTAAATTGACCGAAATTGCCGCGCAAGTGGGCACGCACGACAAAAGGTTGTCGGCCATTTTTCGTGAGCATTTAGGTATGACCGTATTTGCTTGGGTGCGCGAAGAGCGCTTGCGTAAAGCGCAAGAATTGCTCGCCAACAGCCGTATGAGCATCGACGATATTGCCGCCGAAATTGGTTTTAACAGTGCCGCAAATTTTGCCACCGCCTTTCGTGAACGTTTTGCCCTGACCCCGAGTGCCTACCGCCAAGCCGCTCAATCCAGTGATAGCCCTTAGCCTTAAGCAAAAAAGCGCGCACAGTTCAGCATATGTGCGTGTAGTTAGAAAATAAATCCGCAACACCGCATCCGCTCTAGCAAAGTATGGCTTTGCAGAGTGGCGAGCATGCATTCGTCGTCGTGCGGCCTATTGTCGGCAAAATAGGCTTGTTTTCAGTGGTTTTGGTGCTTAACGCCTGAAAAGCGCTGGTTTTTGCACGTCTATATTTTGGTGTCCGCTAGCCTTTCTTCAAACTGATTTGCATACCTTATGTCGGTGTTTTATTGAGCGGCGGCTGTTGTTTTTTGCGCAACGCTTCGTTGCGTCAGTGTTATTAAACTTTACATTTCTTGTAGTTATGATGCGAATAACAAATTTTTTAGTCTTTTGATTTGAGTTGGATATTTCAGTTCACATCCATAAGACATAAAAGTAACCCTTTGAGTTGCAAAGCTTTAGGGCTTTGGCAAGTACGCATTGAGCAGCCTGTGT